>JAEOSY010000105.1 GCA_016840125.1 Candidatus Helarchaeota archaeon
ACAGGTTATGGTGCAGGCGGGATTAAAAAAGCAAAAATAGATATCGAAAAGGTAGTAAAGGGTATTGGAATCAAAAATCTTCTAGTTGTTAATCCATTCGATACTAAAAAAGCAATCCCCCCTTTAAAGAAGGCGTTAAACGAACCGGGGCCCACAGTGATCATATCGCGGGGACCCTGCGCACTTTGGAACGATAGAAATAAACGACGACGAGGCGAAAAAATTCAGCCCTTTCGGGTTGATCGTGTTATCTGTAGAAAGTGTCACACGTGTTGTAAAGACTTTTACTGTCCTGCAATATCAATGGAATCTGAAATTTTGGAATATACGGATGAAAGGGGCAAGGTTTGGAAAGGATTTCCCTCACACATCGCTCCAGAGCTTTGTGATGGGTGTGGGGTATGTTCCATAGTCTGTCCTTATACAAACCATGAAGCGAGGTCCGAGAAAGATGTAATCAAACCGTATAAAACACAGAGGGAGGTACGACATGACTTATAATATCTTGACATGTGGTGTAGGTGGTCAAGGATTGATGCTTGTCTCTAATGTAATTGGGTTAGCTTGCGCGAATGTTGGATTAAATATAAGAACTGCAGAGGTGCATGGCTTGGCTCAGCGTTCAGGTTCGATTTATACTCATATAAGAATCGGCAAGAAAGTTTTTTCATCACTTATCCCATATGGAGAAGCAAAAGTTATTGTTGGAATGGAAGCAATTGAGATACTCCGTAATATAGAATATCTCCAACCAGATGGTGTAATTATTCTCAATGACTATATCTGGTACCCAGTCCAAAGCACTTTTGATCGCGTTCAAAAGCCCTCGGTTCCATATATCACGGTTGAGAGTATAATTTCTCAATTAAAAAAGGTGACATCGAAAATTTTCATAGTAAATGCTCTGGATTTTGCAAATCAAGCTGGAAATCAACTAACTTCTAATATGGTATTATTAGGTGCTCTTGCGAAAACAGAGGGGTTCCCCATTGACCTAGACCAACTGGAAAAAGCTATTCCCGAAGTTGTACCAAAAAAGGCTGTTAAGGCCAATTTGAAAGCAATTGAGTTAGGTTATACGTTCCTAAAATAAATTTAAAATTTTAGAGAAAGGGTAAATAAGGTGTATCTTCTATAATAAGAGAAAAAAATTCTTTTACTTAAAATAATATTCGTAGGTTTTAGTAGCCAATTGCTTAAAAGCATCCTCGACGCCGTCACCAGTTTTTGCTGAAGTTTCGAACACATCTAACGCACCAAGAGTGGCACCCAAGTCTGTTGCCTCACTTAATGGGACTTGGCGGTTTGCTTGTAAATCAGTCTTATTCCCAATAATGATAAAGGGAATCGGCCCTGAGAAGGTATATAAATCATTTTTCCACTTTTTTATATTATTAAAGGAATCGAAATCGGTGATATCGTAGACGATGAAAGAGGTATTTGCGCCAGTTGCGTACTTTTTCCGCAGATCCCGGAACCTTTCTTGCCCCCCTATGTCAAAAATCATCAGCCTAATGGTAAAATTCGAAAAACTCATACGCTTCTCATAAACATTATATCCTAACGTACTGAATAAGTCCTCTTCAAACTTTTTATTGATGAACCGCTCGACCAGAGAGGTTTTACCCACCGCAATATTTCCAAAAAGGACCATTTTATAGACAAAAATTTTATGGGCGTTTGTCATTCCGTCACATCCTGATGTGCCTCTAACACTTCTATTGTCAATTACGGTTTATAAATTAGTTTCTTCGATTCATAAAATTCAAGGAATTGGTACAATATTGAATCATATAATTTGAGAAAAAGCGCTTCGACTACATGAAGGAGGTTTTCATCCCCTAAATTACACAGTGAAAAGAATTTTGTTAATATCGCCTTCAATTGCAGCTAAAAATAATTTAAGTTAGAAAAAATAAAATTTATTGATTGGATAACATGTTACATTCATCCAACCTGAGGTGAAAAGGTAGTAATTATTCCTCAACCTTTCTCCAATTCCGATTTTAAAACCTCTTCTAAAATGTCATTATATGCCTCATGAATTCCTAGGGATTTTGCGATTTGGGTGACATCTTTTAGTTTTCCATAGTTTTGAAGAATTTTTATCCTGTTAATTATTTCATCTTCCCGTATAAACTCTGTTTTGTCTTTTGTCCAGACACCGTTGAGTTTCTTCATTTGAATTAGTGTTCTTGAATATCTCCAGATTTTTTCCGGACTTAAATTGGTTTCTATTTGTATTAAATTTAATTCAGAAACCCGGGATTTCTTTAATACGACAGAAATGATATCAAGTTCCTGCTTGAATTTATTGACGTAGTAATAGAGATCATTGTAAAATAGCTTAATATCTTGTTCATAATCTGAAAATGGAATCCCTTTCTGTCGATCCAAACCGATTTTATTTAAATCATCCCATGAAATATCATTTCCCTTAACTGGAATGATATCTAATCCCGCATCTTTTGCCAGCTTGAGTTCGTTTTGACAATCTTTCGATTTTACCGATTGCTGTGTTGCAATAAACACTAGAATCTGGCTGATTGGAACCGTTTCCTTCATCCAATCATCAATATTTCCTACAAGATCTTCTTCGAAATAGAAAGCGGAACCAACTTCTTTCTTCTTCATTAGATAATCGGAGATATCCTTTACCTTATAACTCTCATAATCTTCCGCTTTATGACTAATAAAAACATTTAATGGACCTTTACCCCATAAGATACCCTTCATTTTCAGGATTAATAAGCTTGAAACCACCCCAAGAGCCACTATTGCAGCGATTAGTATATAGATCATTAAGTCTGAAGGCGCAACTGGTGAGGCAACCTCAACTTGGAATATATAGCATCCGACTTCACGCCCATTTGTCCAAAGAACGGAAACCGTATACAGTCCAACCTCAAACCCGCTCGTCAATTCAAACTCATCACTAGTAAGAGTTCCATTATTAGCTGTTAGATTTGAAAATGAAGTGACACTACCTGATGGGGATGTGAAGTTGATATTACCAGTTCCACCCGAAATAGGATTACCAACTCCATCAACTATTGATGCCTCCAATCTTACATCTTGTCCAATCTCAAATTTACTGGCTGTTTGAAATACAGAATTAACCTTTACTTTAGGGGTAATCGCATTGCAATAATTTGGTGAGGTGAATTTTCCCGTGACATTCCCGGTTTCGAACGTGAGAGTAGTACTAGGAAAGGCAGCATAACCGGAGAAATTGTAAAAACTGATGGGTCCTGTGAACAAATCATCTGCAATTATTGTCTGATCCGTGAATTCGAGATAGTCCCAATCAAATTCATACGCGAACATATTATCCGCGTAGGAGATAATATCCTCTACATATGGATAATCATAAATTACAGTCCAATTGATTTTATTAGGTGTTGCAGTGTATTGTCCCACTATAGCGGGAATTGTATAAATATATCTTATCCTAACATCGATAGACAAACTTTCTATAGTTGAATTTAATTGAACTGTTAAATTTATTGAACCAGTTGGTTTTGTTTGTAAATAGGTCCTATAATATACTTCATATCCAGGCATCATCTCCGATTGAGATTGTCTTCTTATATAATTGCACACGGTTCCATTCAAATCCATTTGGAGATTAACCTGTGCAGGATCTACTAAAATTGTATAGTCGAAATAGCAAAGCATATCCCGCCAAGAATCATTTTGAATTTGATTCCAAGCGGAACCATTGAATAGTAAGGTGTTTCCACTATTGTAAAGTGAACTGTTGTGCAGCTGTGCTTGCCAGTAATTGGTTTCTAGGAGAGTTATGTTGGACTCGAAGCCACTCCTATTTTCCACTTCAAAAATTATGTAATAATTCTGACCCGGTGTTAGAATGTTATCTAAAAAAATAAATGAATGCCAATCTGAAGTATTTACACCCGCCCCGAAATTATCTTGACCATCTTCATCTAATGTCGTACTCAAGTCAGCTTCGGTAATGCTAACTTTGAAATAATAGTATTCTGTATGATTATATTCAAGATAGAGCGACAATTGGTTAATTGCAGATAATTGATTTACGGAAAATTGTTGGGCAACTCTGAATGCATTGGAAGTATTTTTCTTGGCAGCTAAATTATCAGCTATAACGCGGGGTATCATAGTCCCATTGTACATTTGCTGACCAATGATTTCAATACTATTTGCAGTAAATACCTTGTTTTGAGAGTTATTTACAGTAGGCTCATACAGTGAAGACGAATAGTTCGCAAATGCGATAAAGTCGCTACCCCCACCATCTTGAAAGAAAAGGGCAGACGCATTCCCAGTATAAGATCCTGAAAATCGATAATCCGATAAATCTACTCCATTTGTTGCTTCAACCTTATTATTGATAACAAAACACATTGTAATAAACATAAAAATTAGCCATATAACTAATAATTTCCTTTTATTGATCATGAGTTCCACCAATTTCTCATAATTTAAATCACTACAGGGCAAACAATTGAAAGAATTTTTTAAATATAAATAATCTAAAAATTAGAAATAGAATTAAAGTTTTCTGTTTCAGCATTTACAACTCATGTTTAAAAAATTTGGGAAAATTAATTTAAATCTATGAAAAACTCACCAATTTTTTTATGTATAGGTTGAATTAAGGGGATATTTTATGAAAAATTCAATTAATTATTTAATAACAGTTGGATTTGAGGCTTATAACAGCAGTAATTATAACCTTGCTATCAAATTCTATGAAAAAGCTCTATATTTAGCATCTAAAAATAACGAAATCGAGTTGATTGTACAATGTTTAGATAAGATTGGATTAATATATACTGCTATCGGTCAATTCAAGAAAGCTCACAACTCTTATCAACAATTATTTTTATTAAAAAGGAAGATTGGAGATAAGAGAGGTCAGGGAGATGCTCTAAGCAATATTGGTCATATTTATGAATCGGTAAAGCGATATGAAGATGCTCTTAAAATTTATCAACATAGTTTAAAATTATATAATGAGATTGGAATTAAGTCAGATATTGGATTGACCTTATACAAAATTGGCAATGTTTATAGAAGAAGAGCCGAATTTGATATAACTTTAAATTATTTTAAGCAAGCGTTGAAAATTCGAGAAGAATTGGGGGATAAAATTGGTATAAGTAAAACGCTACGTGCTATTGGTAATGTTTATTACTCAAGAATTCAATATAAAGCTTCGCTTAAATATTTCTTACGTGCATTACAAATCAAAGAAGAGATTAAAGATAAAATTGGAATAGGAGCTACTGTACGAAACATCGGTAATGCATATCTTTCACTAAAGAAATATGAGGAAGCTCTTAAGTATTATCATCGGGGCTTGCAGGTTTATGAGGAATTAGGGGATACCCAAGGAATTAGCGCGAGTTCACACAATATAGGCAGAGTTTATAAAACATTAGGTAATTTTGAGGAATCTATATACTATTATCAACGAGAGTTACAAATCCAAGAACAAACCGCCAACAAACGCGGAATTGGACTATCTAAATTTAACATCGCCAATCTTTATTTTTTATGGGGGCGTTATAATGAAAGCCTTCAGAATTATCTACAGTCTTTACAAATAAGTGAAGAAATTGGAGATATTGGTGGGAGGAGTATTTGTTTTAGTAATATGGGATTTATTCATTGGAAACAACACCATTTTGACGACTCTTTTAAATATTATTTACAATCCATTGACTTAGTAGAGGGGATTATAGGTAGGATTAAATCCGAAAAAATCAGGAAAGAGTACCGGGCAATAAAATTAGATCCCTATCAAGGTATTACAGGAATGTTACTTGATAGGCATGGGTTTGAAAACGATATCACCCATTTAAAAGGAGCTTTAAAATTTTTGGAACTTATAAAAGCTAGAGAAATATTAGATAAATTGGAAACAAAAAAGGTCAATGTTCGCACATGCCCTGAACTGAATCAATTAGTTGAAATGGAACAGAAACTTATCAATCAAAAGATTAAAGTAGAAGCAATTAAACAAGCTGAAATTAGAAGAGGCATCCATAGGTCCGCAACTGATGATGAAATATCCGAAATATCAAAAGAATGGATAAAAATAAGGGCAGAATTAATGGAGAAATGTAATGATCCCGGGCTCATCCGAGTTACAAAAAATTATAATCCAATCCCAGATTTTGAAGAATTATTCAAAAAGGAAGAAGTTATTGTCTGGGAGTTCGTTTACTTACCTAATACAAAGGAAAGCTTCAAGATTGTTACTTGGGATGGAACCACAATTTCAACTTTTGAAAGTAATCCTGTAAACCGTAAGAATTTGCTAAAACTCGCCCAAGAATTTTACAATAATCTTACTAAACAAAATTTAGATATTGCATTATTGAAATTAAAGCAATTGCAGCAGAATCTTAGCGCAATTATTCCTAATGATCTTTTAGCTACTTTAAAAAAGAAGGATAAATTAATCCTTATACCCCATGATATTTTTCACCTTTTTCCCTGGGAAATAGTCGAAGAGATAGGATTACGGATTCCATTAGTCCGAAGTTATTCTTTAGGACTCGTACGTTCTTGTATGAAACGTGAACAACAAATGAGTGATACGTTATTAATCTCAAATCCTAATTTTAATTTAGCAGGAAGAGAATTGCCTGGGGCAGATCTTGAAATAGAATCACTTATTCCATTATTACAACAAATTAAAATGCCCTATACCGTGTTAAAACGGGAGGTTGCAACTGAATCTGCATTTAAAGAGATTATTAAACAAAAATTTGCTATCATTCATTTCGCAGGACATGCAGTATATAACGAATATGATCCTTGGATGAGTGGTTTTTATTTCTACTTACCTGATAAATATGATATCTGTACGGTCACCGAATTAGTAACAAATCCATTTAAAGGGAGTCCCCTTTTGATTATGAGTGCTTGCGAAACGGGACGTAGTAAATTTTCGAAAGGAGACGAGTTGGTTGGTTTAATACGTGGTTTGACCTTAGCAGGAGCCACTAGCATTATCGCGACGAATTGGAGTTTAGCTGATGAAGTAGCACCTTATTTTATGGGAGAATTTTATAAATATTTTACTTCTGATAAAGATGTTTGTAAGAGTCTTTTTGAAGCGCGTAAATTGATTTATGAAAAGTTTGAGAATCCGATTTATTGGGGAGTTTTTTCGTTATATGGTAATCCATTTAAAAAACTTAAGTAATAAATTCCGTAAAAGTATTAATAATCTCATTAGATAATTTTACAAAATATAAATTTCGATAATATTGAATGTTATGGAGATGATATTTTGGCTACATGGAGATGTACCGTCTGTGGTTGGACATGTCCTGAGAGTGATGAGTGTCCTCCAGATGAATGCCCTGAATGTTTTGCACCTAAAGATGCTTTCGAGAAGATAGATTAAAGATAAAAATATTTGTGATTCAAAGTGACTGAGCAAGAAAAAGTAAAATTGAAAATTGAGATTTATACTTCACCCACCTGCCCATACTGCCCCGCTGCATTAAGGATGTTAGAAAAAGCCGTTAGAATTTATAATGAAGCTATTGATGTAGTTGAGGTTAGTGTGGCATCAACAGATGGGCAGAAGCTTGCCGCGATTTATAGCGTACAGGCAACACCTACGATTGTCATTAATAGTGAAGTGAAGTTTCGTGGTCCTCCTCCAAGTGAATCACATTTATTTAACGAAATTGAAACCCATCTCGATCAGGATACAGTCAAACAAGCAACCAAAAAACGGCAAGAACGGAAACACGAAAGGAAAGCACACCGACGAGAAATCGATATGATGTATGGCTGAAAGCATCTTTTCTTTTTTATTTATTTTTCTAATCTATTGACATTTAAGTCTTAAGTGAGATTCCATATTCCTTTCCTTTTTGTAGGGTTAAATCCTTGAGTTCTTCAAGATTTTTTAGGTTGTTCATTTGTTCTTGTGAAATGAAAAGCTGCTGGGTCTCATCCTTCTTAATATATGCACAAGGGAATTCTGCTTCTTCTGAAGGATATTCCTCGTTAAATTCATCCCGATGCAGGAAAATGGAGGGAATATTCAATTGGTTAAGAAAATGTTTCCATTCTTTTTTCATGCCAAAATCCCTGAAACTATAAGTCACTCCGCATAATCTGCAATCATAAGTTGAAGGCTTAAAGGCCTTATGAAAAAAATCTTTTACCAAACTAAAAAAATCACTATCCGCGTTATAGACAAATATTATCAATTGATTTTCATTATTTATTTTCATCAACTCCTCTATCTAGGTAAGATATTACTAACTCTCATTCGGTAAGCAATGTAAAGATATCAACGAGAGTTGGTTTTATTTTTTCTTTTCTTGCAAATAATTTTAGAACATGATAACAACTACTACAATATGTGGTAAGTAGCTCTCCCTTAAAGTCGTTAATCCGGATGCGTGCTATTTTCTCGATAGTTTTTTCGATGTGCATAATCCCCATCCCACCTCCACAACACCAGTGTTTCTCATTATCCATGATTTGAAATCCACTCTCTTTTAGAACCTGCTCAACCTGTGAAATAACATGGTCAAAACCCCGATATTTCAATTGGCATAAATGTTGAATACTCAAGGTTTCAGAACGTTTTTGTTTTAATGGTTCCAGATAATCACTGACGTATACAACTTCAGGTTTTATTCCTGTATAGAAATGATTAAAGAGTTCAAAACACGCAGGACACAGACAAATTACCTTTTTGAAGCCCGAATTGAAAATTTCGACGTTTTTTTGCATTAATTCTTCCAGTATCTCGGTTTCCCCCGAGTCAATAAGAGGGATTCCGCAACAAACTTCTTTATCTAGGACGGTGAAATGAATTTCCTTTGATTGTAGATATCTAATTGCATTTAACGTATATTTCGGTATTTTTATTGTACTCAAACAACCCATAAAAAGCAAAGTATCGCTGTCTTTTGAAATTTCCTCGGGAATTTTTAACCGATATTTTGATTGGTTAAAAGGAGTGTCAAATTTTCTATAAGATTCTAGTATAAGTTCGGTACTTCGCGAGACAAACCCAGAATTATGTAACTTTCGTTTTAAATAATAACGGCTATTTGAAGTTTTACAAGCATTGCAGTGAACACAATTAAAAACATCTGAAAATATTTTCTTATCAGGTTTAAATAAAAATTGAACGAGATATAATAAGGCAGCTAAATCAGGCTCTAAGAAGTGCTCAGGATCAACTTCCTTTGTTGGACATAACTGGCGATCCTTGATTTTCTTATAATTTTTAAAATTTGTTTCCATCTTGATTTCAGGTTGTGGATCCATTTTTAATTCGTTCCTGAATATAACTTATCTCGAATGTATTAATATAGAGTAAGAAACTAAGAGAGAAGCACTTATGAAGTTTCAAGTAACAAGTCAAATTAAAGGTATAGGCAGTTTTTGGTGAGAATAAATATGAATATTACTCTGTATACGAAACATGATTGTGATAGATGTAAAACCATAAAATCGTTTTTAAATGAGAAGAAAATACCCTTTATGGAAAAAGATATTGATTCTGATGAGGTCGTTCAAGAGCTAGTTGAGTCTGAATATATTATCGAAAATTTTTGTGATGAACATCAATGTATTGTCACTACACCTATTGTAAAGGTGGATGGTTCTTGGATGTACAAAGAATTTTTTGATGAAGAGGGTAATTTTCAAGAAACTGACGCATTAAGAATCCTAGCTACTTGAAGCAATTAAGAGAGCAATAGTTACCATATCAAATTTATAGCTTATGTTAAAAGTAAAATTGATTTTTATTTATAATAAAAACATGATTACTAACCGTATTCTTAAGGAGGTTAGATTATGGCAAAAAGTTTGAAAGGAACTAAAACGGAGAAAAATCTCCTCGCGGCGTTTGCCGGAGAATCCCAAGCCCGAAATAGATATACTTTTTTTGCTTCGAAGGCAAGAAAAGAGGGATATAGACAGATTTCGGCGATTTTCGCAGAAACAGCAGCGAATGAGAAAGAACATGCAGAGAGATATTTTAATTTTCTAGAAGGTGGGATGGTGGAAATCCAAGCTGCATATCCCGCGGGAGTAATTGCTGATACGGTGGAAAATCTTAAAGAAGCAGCGGGAGGCGAACATGCGGAATGGACTGATATCTACCCGGGGTTTGCGGACATTGCCGAAGAAGAGGGGTTTCCGGAGGTAGCTGAAGCCTTCAGAAATATTAGTATTTCCGAAAAACAGCATGAGAAAAGATTTAATGAACTCCGAGAAAATCTAGAGAAAAAGAGAGTCTTTAAACGAGATAAGCCAGTGAAGTGGAAATGCAGTAACTGCGGCTTTATTCATGAAGGAAAAGAAGCACCTGACGTTTGCCCTGCCTGTCGTCACAAAAAAGAATATTTCGAAATACTAGGCGAAAACTGGTAGATATTCAAAAAATTATCAACCAATTTTTACTTCTTTTTTTATTCAACGATGAAACTTACGTTCTAATTCACTTTTTGAGAAAGTTATTATCGTTGGGCGATTATGGGCGCATACATATGGGTTATTGGTAGCCTGTAATTTCTGATAAATATCACGCATTTGACTCTGAGTGAGTTTATCCCCAGATTTTACTGCAGCTTTGCACCCGTACAGCTGAGCAAGTTCCTCTCGGGAGGGAATTTTCTTGGATTTGGGGTCAATCTTTTCAAGTAATTCATCAATAACTAATTGAATTTCTTCCTTCTTAATCACTTTTCCTAATATAATTGGTAACTTTGTAATTTGATAGGTATTTTTACCAAAGAGTTCAATTTCAAATCCGAAATTTTTCATGATCTCAAGTTTTGATTCCAAGATTTGCGAATCGTGTAGCGGAAATTCAAGGATAATGGGCTTCAGTAATGTTTGTGTTTGAATTGGACCTTGCTCCAGCTTTTTGAGAAATTGTTCAAACATTATCCGCTCATGTGCTGCATGTTGATCAATAATATAGAGGTTTTCATCATCTGAGGCGATAATAAATAGAGCATGAGTTTGCCCAATAATCTCAACTGGAGGTAACTTAGCTTCAGCGGGCAGTTCGGTTACGATCGCTTTATCAGATGTAATTTGTTCTGGAGGATGAACGAGTTTTTGTTGAACTAAAGGGGTTTTTGGCAATTTTGGGACTTCTTCTTTTTGAATTACCTCAGTTTTCCGTTTGATTTCCATTTTTGGAATTAATTTTTCCCTATCGAATGAGTCGAGAATAACTTTATAGAGAGTATCAAAAACGAAAGTTTCTTGACTGAATTTTATTTCTTGTTTTGCTGGGTGAACATTAACGTCGATCATCGCAGGGGTAATTTCTATGGCGAGGACAATTACAGGGTGGCGATTTTTAGGTAGGATATTCTTGTAAGCTTCATCAATAACATCAATTATCAACTTACTCTTGATATACCGTTGATTCACGAACAGTGAATAGAACTTACGAGTGCCGCGCCTGATTACGGGCTTGGAAACAAACCCAGAAATCTTTAAAACATCACTAACGTACTCCACCGCAATCATATTTTTGACAATATCCTTGCCATAAATGAAAAAGAGTTTATCAAGGCGGTTGGAAACTGCAGGGGAATTTAAGATCTCGTTACCATCATGATTTAATACAAAATGTACAGAATCATAAAGGAGCGAATAGTTTGTAACAATCTTTAAAATAGATTGAAATTCGGCTTGACTCGTTCGCAAAAATTTTAAACGAGCGGGAACATTAAAAAAGAGATTTTGAACCCGAACTGTAGTTCCATCACCCCGTTCTGCATCTTCAAATTTTATAATTTCGCTTCCTTTTACATTTATTTTCGTTCCAATGAGCGAATCTTTTTCTTTTGTGATTAATTCTACCTGAGATACTGCCGCAATAGATGCTAGAGCTTCACCCCGAAAACCTAATGTGTTAATGGTTTCTAAATCAGAAACGTCTGAAATTTTGCTTGTAGAGTATCTTTGGAATGCGAGTTTCGCATCTTCTGATGACATCCCGACTCCATCATCAATCAACTCTATTAGACGTTTCCCACCTTTCTTTACATTTAAGATAATTTTAGTTGAATTAGCATCAATCGCATTTTCCAGTAATTCTTTGACTACTGAAGCCGGATTTTGTACTACCTCTCCGGCGGCAATTTTAAGTCTGGTCTTTTCATCAAGAACCTTTATTTTTCCCATAATTTCACCCTAACAAACCTCTTTTGCTATATTTCAAAGGGTGCTTAAAAATTTTTGATAAACCTTAATTACAAATTCAATAAAAAAGATTAAATGGATTTCCTCCAAAGTTAGTCCGAATAACATACAACAAATTATGTTAAAAATGAAATAAAATACAAGAGGTTTCATTATGGTAGGAATTCGTTCATATGGTGTTTATGTACCAAAATATAAATTACCTCGAAAGAGTATTGCAGAAGCTTGGGATTTCCCTAAGGCACCAGGAAACTTAACCGTTTCCAATCAAGATGAAGATAGTATCACCATGGCTGTCGCAGCAGGGCTTGAAGCCCTCGAGACTGCTGGTATTGACCCTAAGGAAATTGACGCGCTCTATTTTTGCACCACGACGCAACCTTACGTTGAAAAGCAAAATGCCGCAACTATAGCTAATGTGCTTGCACTTAGAGATGATTGTTTAACAGCAGATATCACGGACTCGACGAGAGCTGCTACAATTGCTCTCAGAAGTGCGTATGACGCAATAGCATCGGGCAATTCGAAAAATGTGCTCATTGTGGCAGCGGATAAGCGTTACGCTGAACCCTTGACGATGTATGAATATCAGTACGGAGATGGTGCGGCCGCACTTGTTGTCTCCGAAGGAGATGGGATTGCTAAAATTAACGGCTATCATAGCGTGACTTATGAATTAGTCGGTCCTTGGAGAAATGAGGGCGATCTGCATACAAGACAGTTCGAGATTAAAGTCGAAACGAAGTTTGGTTACATGCAAAATGTAATAAAAGCAATTAAAGGATTGATGGAAAAGTTCGAGCTGACACCAGATGCGATCAAACGGGCAGCGTTTTATTGCCAGGATCCGCGCTCATATGGGCGGGTCGGAGGTGCGCTGAAGTTCAGTACGAAAGCACTTGCTGATAATCTCTTCCTAGATCATGGTAATACTGGAGCTGCATTAGCATTGCAGATTTTCATAGGGGGTTTAGAGCAAAAACCATCTATAAAACCTGAAGATAATATAATTTTTGCGAATTATGGGGATGGGGCTGATGCGTTTTACCTCCAAGGAACAGAAAACTTGCGGGCGGAAATTAAGAAGCATACAAAATTCGGGAAGAAGCTAAGCAAGCGGATTGAAATGCCAAAATATACAGATTATCTTAAATCGAGATATCTCCTCAAAACGAAAGAACCCTTCACTCGAAAATCCAGCAATGTAACTGTTTGGAGAGATGGGACTGCACTGAATCAGATGCTTGGATTCAAATGTAATAAATGTGGCACGATACAGTATCCATATATAATGAAGAATTGCATCGAATGTGGAAGTCAGGATATTACTCCAATGAAATTGAAGCGTAAAGGAGTTGTATATACATACTCTTTAGACCATCTAGTTAATTCAGAGTATTATGAAACTCCAGTTCCGCGATGTGTTATTGATTTGGAAGATGGGGGTCGGCTGTTACTTGACTTGACGGATGCTGATCCTTACGAAACATATGTGGGTATGCCGGTTGATTTAACCTTCCGTAAGCTCCACGAAGGTGGAGGATTTAAAAACTACTACTGGAAGGCTGTACCAGCACCAGGTGCAAAAAAACCTGATGCGGCTGTTAAGGAGGCTGAATAAAATGGGTCATATACGAAAAGGAAGTATAAAAGATAAAATCGCCATCATTGGGGTTGGCGCAACCAAGTTTGGAGAACAATGGGAAAAGAGTCAGTATGATTTGCTCTTAGAAGCGGCAACCGATGCATTCAAAGATGCAGGGATAAAAGATCCTCAAGAAGAAATTGATGCAATTTGGAGTGGAATTCAATATTATTTCACAGGACTCTCGGGTGGGACAGCGGCAGACTCCCTGAAAATTTATGGGAAACCAGTGACTCGAGTCGAAAATTTCTGCGCATCTGGAATGGATGCATTTCGGAATGCTTGTTTTGCCGTGGCAAGTGGAAAAGAGGATATTGTCTTGGCTTGTGGTGTTGAGAAGCTCATGGATGAAGGAAGTGCAGGGCTTCCTGGATTCCGAGAGTTTGGACATCCTATCTTGACCTTACCGAGTGCACCAGCTATGTTTTGCTTTGCAGCATCTAGATCTTTTGCAGAGTATGGATGGACAAAGGAAGACCTTGCGCGAGTTGCTGTTAAAAACCATGATAACGGCGCAGAACATCCAAAGGCACACTTCAGAAAAAGAATTACAATTGAGGCCGTTATGAAAGCCCCCATGATTGCAGATCCCCTTGGGCGTTACGATTGTTGTGCAATGAGTGATGGATCTGCTGCGCTAGTCGTTACCACCCCCGAAATCGCGGAAAGCTATGCAGCCCATGCGAGTGATTATGTAACTGTAAAAGCTAACGCGTTATCAGTCAATACCTTATTCCCATGGTATAAACCCTCCTATACATTCTTAGGATTTCCAACCACTCAACAAGCCTCACAAGCAGCATACACAGAAGCAGGGATTACAGCAAAGGACGTTTCATTTGCGGAGGTCCATGATTGTTTTACAATTACTGAGATGGTAAATTATCAGGACCTAGGATTCATTCCACAAGGGGAAGCAGCTCAATGGCTTAAAGATGGTGGTCCGATGCATGACGGCGAAAAACCAGTTAATATCTCGGGTGGTTTAAAATGCTTTGGTCATCCCATTGGTGCAACAGGTTGTCGGATGCTCTATGAGGTTACGAAACAACTTCAAAATCGAGCCGAAGGCAGACAAGTGAAGGATCCCGAATATGGCCTAGCACACAATCTTGGTGGCGCATTTACAGTCGCATCTGTAACAATCCTTGGTAAAAAACCATAAAATAACTATTTTCTTTCTTTTTTTTAGAATTAATTAGAAGGTTACTTAGGATTTCTTTTTTTTCTTTTTCCCCAGTTGCATAAATTCTATGATAATCCCATACGTCTCTTCCGTATCCATGTAAGCCCATCGAATCGCGCCCACAGCAGTTCCGGTTTGTAGGATGTCTATCCCATGCTCTTTCGCCTTAGCAATTTCTTCTTCGATATCATCCACAAAAAGACCAAGATGGTGAAGACCGCCACCAGTTCGCTGTAAAAATTCAGCTTGACAACATTCCCCACTCACAACCTCAATCAATTCTAACTGGACAGCACCAAAGAATGCCAATCCGTTTGTAATTTGAAAGGTTTGCGTTTTTCCTTTATAGATAATTTCTTCCGGAGGTCGTTCCAATATCTGAAAAGGCCCTATACCAAGAATTTCTTCCAATAATTTCGCAGAGGATCTTGCATCTTTAACAATAATCCCTATCTGATTTATTTTTTTCACATTAAACGGTTTAGTCATCTTTAACGCCTTAGAATTACTATTCGCTAGGGATTCGAACATCCATTGAAATAGTTTTTGTAAAAAAATAGAGTTTATTGCTTAAATGATTATCTTCCAGCTATTTATTTTGTAGAAGAAAAGTATTGTGAGCATTGTTGAAAAATAAAAGGACGAAAAAAAGAATAAGCCTACTCAAAAATATCATTGAATAATTTACCTACAGGTTTAAAAACATCCATATTACCAGTAAAATTTATGATATCTTCCTTGAAATCCAATTCAAATTGTTTTACAAAGGTTTTCAACTTGGACCGTAAGAACTTGTTTGGTTCACCTCGTAGAATAAGTGCTACCCGTGAATACTCACCAGTTTCTATTTGGAATTGATAATTTTGGTAACTGAGCGTTTTCATTGACGTTTCAGAATCCGAAATTTCAAGACCAAAGCTCTGAAGAGCATGAAGAAACCCACCAACGAGATCTGGGTTAATCTTAATATCTCCAAGATTCAATTCAAAAAGGCAGATGCCACTCTTCTGGTCTGCGATTAAAAGATATGAAAGAATACCAATCCCATAATCTTTTTCATGTTGGGCGATTTTTTGACTAATAAAGTTTAACCCCGAAGAGATTTCTTGAGAAAATTGGTTGAAATCATCGAAAGTATCTTGATACATTTTCATATGAGTTTGCATCAGGTCGCGGATTTTGTATAACCATAAAATTGCTTTATATTGTAATTCAATTGCAATAGACTTTTCAATCGAGTCATGCGAGTCGAAATGACTTTTCAATTTAGAATCCCAAACCTGAATTGAATTGACTAAAACAGAATCAGGAACGGTTTGAAGTAAGCCTTGTTCGATAGTTGAAAGAGTTGTAGAAAACCTATGAATAGGAGCGCGATTTTGACACAATTCTATGATCTCATCTACATATTCGCTCATTTTAGATAAACCCATGACTTTTTTCATACTATCTTCTGTCTTTCGGACCATCTTATATGAAACTTCTAATGCAATATTGATCAAATTTGTGATATAGGCTAAAAACCCAGTCGTCTGTTTTAAATCTTGAGCCCACACATCGAGAATAATATTTTGGTTTTCAAGACTCAACTTCACTACTGTATTTTTTCCAGTTACTTTGACTTTCCCGGAAAATAATCCATACATTTCCTCAGAATTAACATTTATTTCATTCAAGTCTAGAGCACTTACCTGCTCCCGTCCTACACGAAATGCTTCTGAATCGGGAATATTTTGGTACTGTATTTTCATAGTACCTCTTTTAAGATTTTTAATCCATCCATTCACCTCGCTCTGAGTCGCATTGAGAGGTGAAACCAACGGACATTTAATACTAATCTCTTTTGGCTGGATGGTAATTGAGTGGGCTTTACCATGTGCGTCTTCAAAGGATACTGAACCGAAAACTTTTGATTGCCCACAGGTCAGCGGGGTAAGATCAAAATCAATCCCACGAGTTGAATTTGGGGAAAGGTTAGATATTATTTGTTGCGGGAGATCAGCGATGAATTGATCGGAGGGATTTAAATTTATTGAAATATTATGAATTGCTAGATTTGTGTAGTTGCGAATTGCAACTTTAAAGCGAATTTTACCACCCACGTAATCAAATTCTCTTTTTACCATCACTTCTTTTTGAGCTGGAGTCTCAGGAGGTGGCGGAGGCATTGTTTCATCTATCGTGTAGTAGGCAATCTGATCTTTCTGGATTTTCTTTACCCGCCCGTGTTCTATTAATTCCTTCAGGTGGGATTGAATAGTCGTATAAGGTTTTTGGATAGCATCTGCAATCTCTGATAAACGGATTTGGCCTTGAGTCCTAATACTTTCTAATACTGCTTTTGTTGTATCATTCCGTAGTAGAAGCGTCTCTAATTCGAGAGTTTCATCAAAATCTATGGGGAAATAGGTATTTCGATTTTTATAGGATTTGAATTGAAGGAAATCATAGGTCACGAGAAAGGCTAAATGGATCCGAGTTTCATATGCCCCGAGGGTAAAACTTTTTCGGATTTCGCGCTCATGCGCTCCTGGATGGGTTAAAACATATTCGTATATCTGTTTCCGCTTGGTATTTTTGAGGATCTCAATTTTAAAGAGCCGTTTTCCCTTAACGAAAAATTTCATCTCATAAAGGTCACGAATCGCACGGTCGATTTCAGGTTCCGGATTGGGTAATTTTTTGCAACACTGCTCAAATAAGGTAAACATGTCGAAGTTATAGTGTTTTTTCCTTAATGCAAGCGCAATATGCAGGATACTTTTTTGGAGAACGCTCAACTGCATAGTTTTCGCAAAATCATTCCCATATCCTTCGTATCCCAATGTAAACTCCCCTATCAAAAGAGGAAATTAATTATTATGAATGTTTTTTAACTCATCGAGAAATTTAATTGCCTCTTCTTCATCCAATTGGTTCAAATATTGAATTAAAAGATCTCTCTCATCTTCGGTTAAGTCCATCAGACTATTAATTCTTTCTATCAATTCCATTGATAAAACGAAATAGGTTCCAGGAAAATCAGAGAACATGCCATGCTTCAAGGATTCCATAGATTTTCCCTTGGTCTTTGATTTTAACTTAGGCGGTGCACTCTTACGCCTTCTAATTACGACAAAACTTGTTGTCGCTGCTGCACTGCCAACGATGATTATGATCCAAACCCAGATGGGGATGCTTGGAGGGATTACTCCTGTTATATAAACGTCAATGGTGACACTCCAATTCTGACCCGTTTCTAAAATTAAGGCTTCGATATCTATCGGTATTGCCTCTACTGTTCCCTCCTCATAATCTTCAGGAGCGGTGAGTTTGAATGTGATTTTCACTTGCTCCCCAGCGGCTAAGCTGTTAAAGGAGTGTACCAGTGTATTTGCGGTCCAATTAGCAGGGAGGTTTATTGTAATATTAATATCAGTCCACGTTGTATTACCTGTGTTCTCGAGCCAGAAGGAAATGTCACTCTTTCGATTTCCACTAATATCAAAATCAATCTGAGTTGATGGGATGTTCCAATCGATTATTGGGAAATATCCGAATTGATTATAGCTTGTGGTCGCGATTCGTCCTGCAACATCCGTTGCATGGATTCGATACCACACCGATTGATTCATGATCCAATTTGTAAATGTGTAGTTCCAGAACCCGTTTTGGAAAGAGCCATTGAGAAGGTCCATAGAGTAATATCCCCAGCTTCCAGTGTGATTACTCTCTATTTGTACTGAAGCGAGTTCAAGATTCTCGATGACCTGCACAGTAATATTAATTGGTTCAGATTTTGAGAGAGCAGCTGGATTCTGGACCAGGTTCTGAATAGTAGGATCAACCGTATCAAAGACTCCGAAACTATAATATTCAGAAGCATTCCAATTCCCTGCCACATCTTGTGTATAGATTCGGTATGAGAGATTAGTATTCAAAGGATAGTCAGTCAAAGCGTATTCCCAGATTCCATCCTGAGCCGTACCTGATTTCAATTGCATTGAGATATTGCCAATGCCACCTATATTGCGGTTTAGATAGTATTCTGGGGCCCAAGAGTAGTCAACGGCATCGATGTAAGTGGATGCATTGCCTTGAGTCGAAGAACTATCAGTAACAACCCACAATAACGCCATTGAATTTAATCCATTCGCGAATGGTAAATTAATCCCTTCTTGGTTGCCATCAATCCAGAGATTGAATGTATCAGTCGTACAACTAAAATTTATTCTAATGTGGTGCCAGTCTTGCTCTGTAAAATTAGGAGTGGTGACTATGGGATAATAGTCGGTGTTTACATCATAATATCCCAAGGATTGGTTATTCCAATTTATCCCTAAATGCGGGCCTTTCGTTTCTGTTGAATCGCAAAGGATAATATAAACCGATCCTTTGTTAGCGAGAGGCTCGATCGTACCGGCTTTCCCCGAAATCCAAAACTCAACGGTGCCCGAGGCTTGAGAATTAAAGGTATTTTTCATCCAACAACGCTCTGAAGAACTATTATCCCATAGTTCAACAACTTTATCATGCCCTTTTTTCTCTTGAATCACGTTAACATACGTGTTTGAGGGTTCATATACGGTCCATCCCGCGGGATTCGAACCATCACTATCATTAGTGAAACTATATACCCCGAGATAAGTTCCATCAGCAGATAAATTGGCTTCAAGAAGTACGGTCTGTATCGCAGTATTATCAGTGATATGTACGGTGATATTCACATCATCCTGATAGTTAGGATTTACTGGATCCTGTGTTACATTAATTATATTAGGAGCTTCCGTATCCCAAGAACCGAAGCTATAGTAATCGGAAGCATTCCTATTCCCTGCCCCATCTTGTGCAAGAACTCTGTATGTAATATTAGTATTCAAAGGATAGTCAGTAAAAATATATTCCCAGATTCCATCCTGAAGCGTACCTGATTTCAATTGCATTGACATATTGCCAAGGCCAACCATATTGCGATTTTGATAGTATCCTGGGGCCCAAGAATAGTCTACAGCATCGATGTAAGTGGATGCATTGCCTAGGGTCGAAGAACTATCAGTGCTAATCCAAAATAACTGCAGGGAAGTTAATTGTTCCCTAAAAGGTAAATTAATCCCTTCTTGATTGCCATCGACCCAGATGTTAAACATATCAGTCGTACAACTAAAATTTATTCTAATGTGGTGCCATTCCTGCTCTGTAAAACCTGGAGAGGCGATTATGGAATAATAGTCGTTGTTTACGTCATAATATCCCAAAGATTGGTTATTCCAATTTATCCCTAAATGCGGGCCTTTCGAACCCTCTGATTGAGCAAATATAGGGTAAACCGACCCTTTGTCAGTGAGAGGACCGATCGTTCCGGCTTTCCCTGAAATCCAAAACTCAATGGTGCCTGAGATTTGTGAACTAAAGGTATTTTTCATCCAACACCGTTCTGAAGAACTATTATCCCAGAGTTCAACAACTTTTTTATGCCCATCTTTCTCTTGAATCACGTCAACATACGTGTTTGAGGGTTCAGATACAGTCCATCCCACGGGATTCGAACCATCACTATCATTAGTGAAAGTATAGACCCCGAGATAAGTTCCATCAGCAGATAAATTGGCTTCAAGAAGTACGGTCTGTATTGCAGTATTATCAGTTATGTGAGCGGTGATATTCACACCATCTTGATAGTTAGGAGTTACAGGATCTTGTGTTACATTAATTATATTAGGAGCTTCTGTATCCCAGAATCCGAAGCTATAGTAATCGGAAGCATTCCAATTCCCTGCCCCATCTTGTGCAAGAATTCTGTATGTAATATTAGTATTCACGGGATAGTCAGTAAAGATGTATTCCCAGATACCATCCTGAAGCGTACCTGATTTCAACAGCATTGATACATTTCCAATAGACTCCAAATTTCGGTTTGGATAGTATCCAGGTGACCAAGAGAAGTCAACCGCATCAAGATATACCTCACTTGGCTGACGAGGGTCATCATAAGTGACCATCTTGAGGCGACCAACAGAAGTCAGGTTCGAATAAAAGTCGAAAGTGCCGTATTTCGTGCCATTCAAGTAAATATTATAGGTGTAGGCACTCAAGCCATCGTACCCCCCAGCTCCACACTCGAAAGTGACCCGTAAGTGGTACCAACTGTCATCCGTCAACTCTATCAGGTCGATCCATGCACCACCTGGTGCCCAATAACCGAGATAATTCTCCGTAATACCGCCAACATCATAGGAAACGGTCAATGTAAAGGCATAATTTGTATGAGGATTATCACCTACCTGGAAAAGAAATGGGGTGCTGACATCCGGCATGAGAAACCAGCATTCGATAGCGCCAGACGTCTCACTAAAATAATGATACAAATGGGGATAAGTTGATACGCTATTATCATCGATAAATACCACCTTTTCATGAGTTGTATAGTTATCAACAACAGAGATACTGGTTCCCGCTGGTTCTGTAGTAGTCCATCCTGTCGGGTCGCTACCCGAGGTATCATTTGTGAAACTATACTCCCCTAAATAATGTCCCTGACCAGATGCTCCAATAACGTTACTTTCGATCAAGACCTGCTGTATTTGAATGCTATCAGTGATATGAGCGGTGATATTTACAGCCTCTTGATAGTTAGGAGTTACCGGATCTTGTGTGACATTAATTATATTAGGAGCTTCCGTATCCCAGAATCCGAAGCTATAGTAATCGGAAGCATTCCAATTGCCTAATAGATCTTGCGCAAGAATTCGATAAGTAATGTTGCTATTTATCGGATAGTCAGTAAAAACATATTCCCACAGTCCATCCTGAAGCGTACCTGATTTAAATTGCATTGATATATTTCTAAAGTCACCCATATTGCGATTTATATAGTATCCTGGGGCCCAAGAGTAGTCAACAGCGTCGATGTAAGTGGATGCATTGCCTTGAGTCCCAGCACTATCAGTGCAAACCCACATTAACTCCACTGAAGGTAGTGGGTTCCTGAAGGGTAAATTACCCCCTGTTTGATTGCCATTGACCCAGATGTTGAACGTATCAGTCGTACAATTAAAATTTATTCTAATGTGCTGCCAGTCTTGCTCTGTAAAACCTGGAGAGGCAACTATGGAAACAAGGTCGCTGGTTGCATTATAGTATCCTAAAGATTCGTTATTCCAATTAATAGCTAAAAACGGACCTCTCGTTTCTCCTATAGTGCAGAGCATAATGTAAACCGACCCTTTGTCAGCAGCGGGACCGATCGTACCGGCTTTCCCTGAAATCCAAAACTCAACGGTGCCCGAGGTTTGCGAACTAAAGGGATTTTTCATCCAACAAATACTAGAAGAAAGATCATCCCAGAATTCAACAACTTTAATGTGCCCATCTTCCTCTTGAATCACGTCAACATACGTGTTTGAGCCCTCAGATACGGTCCATCCCGCGGGATTCGAACCATCACTATCGTTAGTGAAACTATACGCCCCTAAGTAATGTCCTAAATCAGATGTTCCAGTAACGTTACTTTCAATCAATACCTGTTGTATTTGAGTGCTATCAGTAATATGGGCGGTAATATTTACATCCTCTTGATAGCTAGGAGTTATTGGATCTTGTGTGATATTAATGATATTCGGTGCAGAAACTGATAGGTCAGGGGAATCTATCGTAGAAATCAATTTAGGTTGGCAATCAATGTTAATAACCATTAAAGATAAATTCAAACTAAGAATAAAAATCAAAAACAAACCATAACCTGCACGTCTTTTCATAAATAGCACCTATTTTTTAAAAAAAGGGAAATATAACCCAGTCCTTTTCTCTTTTCCCTGTTTTTTAACACTAAAAGTATAAGGGTATTGATAATTTATTAACGCAAATGGAGCACTTTTCGGCGGTGAAATGAAGGAAGAAATAAGCTAATAATGGGATTGATGTATTTTAGGTGGTTGAAAGGGGTAAAGTAATAATCTGAAGATGGCGGATTTCATAGGTTGGATTGGAATTTTAATTCAGACATCGAATAAAGTTTTCTGTTTTACGGGCTTTTTATCCTTGGGTCTTGGAATTTTTTTAATTTCTTTGGTTATCTTTTCTCCGGAGAGTTGAAGTTGGCTTTGGCGTTCGATCTGGGTTAGAATATTAGTGGCTCGTTCAATAACAGAGTTAGGCAAGCCTGCGAGTTTTGCGACTTGGATCCCATAGCTTTTCGAGGTGACACCGGGTTCCACCTTACGGAGAAAATGTATTTTTCCATGGGATTCTGCAACGGCGATGTTATAGTTTTTTGCACCGGGAAGAAAATTAATGAGCTCTGTCAATTCATGATAGTGGGTTGCAAAGAGCGTCTTCGCCCCGATTCTATCGTGAATAAATTCAGCCACCGCCCAAGCGATTGAAAGCCCATCGAAAGTGGCGGTTCCGCGTCCAATTTCATCCAAAATAATGAGGCTTCGCTGAGTAGCTTGGTTCAGAATAGTCCCAGTTTCTATCATTTCCACCATGAATGTCGATTGTCGGCGAGTTAAATCATCCACCGCCCCAATTCGAGTAAAAATCCGATCAACAATTCCTAATGTCGCACTTTTAGCTGGCACAAACGACCCAATCTGAGCCATCAGGGAGATTAATGCAATTTGGCGAAGATAAGTCGATTTTCCCGCCATATTGGGTCCCGTAATAATCAACAAGCGATTTGTGTTACAATCCATATGCGCATCATTTGGAATGAAGGGTTCATTGATTACTATTTGCTCAATAACAGGATGTCGCCCGTCCTTAATTTCAAGTGTGAGATCATCTGTCATTTCTGGGCGGGAATAGTTATTCCGTTGGGCAAGTTCGGCAAAATTATTAAGCACATCAAGCTGCGAGAGTGCATTTGCAGTTGTCTGAATCTCCTTCGTCTTGTAACAGATTTGTTCAAGGACATCTTCAAAGAGTTGTTTCTCCAATTCATCAATTTGATCTTGATTGGTTAATATCATGGCCTCATAATCTTTCAGTTCAGGAGTAAAGAACCGTTCGGCATTAACCAAGGTCTGTTTTCTTACATATTCTTTTGGAACGAGTTTTAAATTAGCTTTAGTAACTTCAATGTAGTAACCAAAAACTTTATTATAACGAACCTTAAGGGATTTGATTCCAGTTCTCCGCTGCTCTGTAATTTCCAGCTCCTCTAAAAATTTCTTCCCCTTTTGTACGGATGCACGAAGTTGATCAAGTTCATCATTATAGCCCGTTTTAATTAATTGGGACGACTTTTCAGGAGGATCGGCTATGATCGCAGCGTCAATTAATTGTACGATGGAAGGTAAGCCTGTTAAAGATTTCTTTATCTTATTAAGGTTTACACATTTTGTGGATTCTAACAATTTGGAGATTTGTGGAACTAATTCGAGAGAAGCTTTGAGACCAAGAACATCCTTTATATTTGTACGTTTATAATTAATCCTACTAATTAATCGTTCAATATCAGTTGTTTGAGTTAAAAGATCACTGATATCTGCACGCAAAATTGTATTATCCTTTAGTTCCGAAACACTATCCAACCGTTCGTTGATTATCCTAAGGTTTTGTAAGGGATGGAGTAACCAATTTTGCAATAATCTTCGACCCATTGAGGTGCTAGTGCGAGATATAACTTGGAGTAGGGTACCGTTTGCAGAGCCATCTCGCATGTTTCTAATCAGCTCCAAATTGCGAATGGTTGCAGCATCGAGATAGATATAATCATCAAGATAGTAGGTTTTGAGCTGCTGGATATTTTGTATCGGCCCCTTTTGGGTCTCTTGAAGATAGGAAATGATAGCCCCAGCTGCTTGAAGCGCGCCTGGTAAACTTTCACATCCAAACGCTTCTAATGAGATGACTTGAAAGTGTTCTAATAAGGTATTTTTTGCGTGATCATACGAAAAATAGAAATTTTCGTATGGGGAAAGTGTGATCGCAAAGTTCTGCTTAAGAGTTGTAATGAGATCTTCATTTTTCATGAGATACTCCGGTATGAGACATTCTTTTGGATTAAATCGTGACAATTCCATAATTAATCGGGAGTTAAGGTCCTCATCCTTGATTTCCATACAGTAAAATTCCGCAGTCGAGATATCTACAAAAGCAACCCCTAGTTTCGACTTTTCAATAATGAATGAAGCAAGAAAATTGTTTTCTTTCGCGTTTAAGAGCGAATCTTCAATGAGCGTGCCTGCAGTAATTACCCGGACCACTTCACGCCGGACAATCCCCTTTGGGGGAGGGTTCTCCATTTGTTCGCAGATTGCTACCTTAAACCCTTTTCGGATTAAACGAGTTACATAGTTGTCGATAGCATGATAAGGGACTCCAGCTAATGGAACCCTATTCACCCCTTTCCCTCGAGCGGTTAACACAATATCTAACTCTTTGCTAACTAATTTTGCATCCTCTTCAAAGGTTTCGTAAAAATCCCCCACACGGAAAAATAAGATGGCATCCTTATATTTTTTCTTAATCTCGTAAAATTGTAGCATCATAGGGGATTTCGACAAAATATTATCACCAATTGGATAGTTTCTGCGTTTTTATCGTGCGGATACCTTTTAAAGCCTTTGATGATAGTTGAACAGCTAGATGAATCCTTATGTCAAAAAGATTGTTATATGATCCGCAGAAGGATCCTGACCGAACTATGCATGTTGCTGGTTTTATGTCAGGGTCAGGAACCAATATCCGCAAGATCCTTGAAAAAGAGCGAGAATTAAAAAAAGAGAAAGGAAAAACACCATATGAATTGGTATGTTTATTCAGTGATGTTGCAGATCCAGAAAAGTGTAAGATCCGAGAGATTGCCAAGGAGTATAATTTAAATTACAAGGTCAATGATATTTGGAAATTTTATAAGGCTCGTGGGCATACAACGAAACGGGATATGAATGTAAGACGCGAGTTTGATAAAGAAGCTCTAGGGTATCTCAAAGAAAAACGCGTTAATTGCGTAGCCTTGGGGGGGTATATGAGTATAGTCACCGAAGTAATTTTTGATGCCTTTCCAACTGTGAATGTACATCCCGCGGATCTTTCAATAATTGATAAACAGACGGGTAGACGAAAATTTACGGGTGATCATGCAGTCCGTGATGCAATTCTCGCGGGACAAACTGAAATCCGGACAAGCACTCATCTAGCGACTGCAGAGGTTGATGGTGGACCAATAATATTCATTTCGAAACCAGTAAAAATTGAACTCCCAAATTCCATTTCCCTTGAGGATCTAAAACGAGAGGACAATAAATCCCAATTACTAAATCTTGAGGATTCTCATCAAAATCAACTTAAACAAATTGGGGACTGGGTCATCTTTCCAATGTCGCTGATATATATTGCAAAAGGATTAGTGGCAATCGATGAAAAAGGGATTCTCTCTATTGAGGATCAAGCGTGTCCTTATGGCAAAAAGTTATAAAGCCTCAACCATTTGTAAGATCAAGTTATTAGAAATTAATGAGGTGATTTGAATATGAGTGAAATATCAAAGCAATATGAAGCCGAACTGCTCAAAGCAGGGTTGTCCAAAACAGAAGTTTCAGCTGTAATTGATAGTCTTGAAATACTTGTGAAGAAAGGAGCTACGAAAAGTGATATAGCCAAGGTAGTTGAGAGAGTTAAGACTAATTCTGATTTTACAAAAGCATTAATAAAAGATCCCTCAACCCTTATTGGAAAATTTGGAGATGTTACTTTCTAAAACATCTCACTTTCTAAAACAATTTAATTTGATTCATTAAGTATGTAACCAATACAAACTTTCAAAGCCAGTTCTAAGGATCCACGCTCGATCATATCAAGAGTGTCGCTGGGCTGATGGTAGAAAAGAGGGAATTTTGTTAATTTCATGGAGGCTAGGGATGCCGCTTTAATTTTCGCTTTTGAGAATGCGGCTGCATCAGTGCCACCAGAGAGTAGCCCGCCTAGCTTCTCGATAATTGAATCACCGAAATCGTTGATTGGCACATCCACTAATTCAGCGGCTTTTTCCATCTTCTCAACGATTTCTGCAGAGTGTCGAGTTCGTGTGGTAGGTTCATTTGAAAAAATCATACAACCTTCTTTACTCATTATGCCATCCATGTTAAAGACCTCACCAATATCCTTTAATTCATCCAAATGGACCGCAGCGTATCGATAGGCGCCTCGGAGTCCTGCTTCTTCACAGCCAAACGATATTAACCGTAATTCAGTCCCTTCAGGGATGATCTCTTTATGCTTCTGAAGATAGCGTCCTACCCCTAACACGACTGCCACGGCACTCAAATTATCAATCGCACCTGGAACGGTGTTCGCCCTTTCACCAGGCCACACAAAAAGGTACAACCCAATTAGCGGTATAATGCCGATCCAAAACCAACTAGCCGCCATTCCCGCTATAAAACCAAAATTAATACTAAAAATAACTCCAATCAAATTCAACACCGAGAGAATAATCCAGACAACAAAGACAATTAATGCGAGGAAAATAACAATGAAATAACCATGCTTCAGATACCGTAATAGGTTAAATTGTAACGCGCTATCGTGGTGTCCCGAGAAAATGAGAATTTTCTTCACTTCGCCCTTTGGTTTTATAGTTCCGACTACATTTTGAGATGATTTTTCTTTAAAAAGGGGATCAACAAATTCTCGATAATTGAAGAATTGAAACCATAATATAATGAATGCGATAATATTAAGACTTACAGCGAGTATCGCAGCGAACATTGAATTGAGGGATGTAAGAAAGAAATAACATGCAAACGATGCTAGAACTAGAGTGGCTACGATATAGAGCCATCCAAGAAATGCGCGTGGGTGGCATGTAAAAGGTTCAAGATGAACGGAATCACAGGTCTGTTCTAATTCAGTTTTAATAATTTCTGCCCCGTCCGCCTCTTGGGGACTACAGGGCATTCGCGGTCCCACTTCGTCAATAATACGTTGAATAATATCATACATGTAATTCGCGTCTTCTTTGGGAATTTCAATGTTAATTTAAGACACCACCTTAAAATCTAGATTTATTAATACCAAAAATAATCTATATTTCAATTTTATTATCTCAATATATAGTTGATGAGAAGAACGGATAAGTGAATTTTATGGATTTACCGAAAGAAGATGAGTTATTTCTCAAAGAACTATCAAACAAATTTTTTATTACATCCCTGAATGAGCTATCTGAGTTGATTGAAAGTTTGAAAGGAATTTCCATAACAACTCCTATCTTGGGGGCTTTCAAAAAAATTCTTGAAGATACTCAGGCTTCAATTGATAAAGGAAAGTATATAATCCCAAGTGTGGAGCTATTTGATGAGTGGAAAAAGTTCCTCACGGATGCTTCAAGTTCAAAAGTGCCGGAATTAGAAACTTATGCTGTATATTTTTGGAATTTCATGCAAATGTCCATTTCGATGATGGTTAGTCCCTCGGATGATCTTTTTCTCCCTCTGTCAATGAAATTAATCGAAAGTTGCCTTGGAAATATCCAAATTGCATCTAAGTTCAAAAACCTCGCGGCAGAGGCATATTTCCGGTATAATTTTGCATACCAATTTTTTATGCTATTTAAGTATGGTCCGAAGAATAAGGAATTTTTAACTAACGCCCTTAAAGGATTTAAAGAGATCATACCACTTTATGAAGAATTGAAAAATCATAAACAATTAACCAGTACATTGGCATTGATCGCGAATATATTACAGAATCTTGCTAAATTTTATGTTGATACAGAGCCTAAGAAGTTTGCAGAACTAATCGAGGAAGCGTATGATTATATAATGAAAGGGGTTAAGCTTGCTCGTGAAAAATCCCCATCCGATTTATCAGGTATACTGATTGATGCATCCGCGAGTGTAGCAAGTTTAGGGCGGATTCAGATTGAGTTCGAGAAGGGGAAATATTATTTAGAACAATCAATTGCACTTGCAGAAGAAGGAATTGAAAAAGTTGATCCAAAATCAAAAGATTTAGATGGACTTAAAGAAGGTTTATTCAATAATTTGGGAATTTCGTATTCATTTCTAGGTGACATCTATCAGGATCATTCAAAGAAAATGGAAAATTATTATTTCAGTCTTGAAAAGAAATTCCAGAGCTTAGAATATGCTAAGAGGGCAGGCTACACTCATATGATCATTCGCGATTTATCTAATATCGGGCAAAGTTACCATAAAATGGCGATTGTTGAACGGGCAAATCCTGAGAAGTATATGGAATTTATTCAAAAATCGATCAAGTTCTTTGAGGATGCATTGGCATACAGTGAAAGGAAGGAGCTCGACTCGGGATCAGAAGAACAATTACTGACAGCAGGCGAGGCTTTAAGTAGTCTGTATGCTAGGATGTTGACTTTGATAACGGACCATAAGGAAAGTCTGGATTGGCTTTCTAAGAAAGTTCAGCAAGATCGAAAAAATATTCAGCTGGCGAGACAGTTCAACGTCCGTCCAATCCTTATTGTGAATAATTGTATGTCTGCATCAGATAGTTTAGAAAACGTAATCCTTAAACTTGATGATGTGATGGCTGCTCGGAAATTACGGGAGGAGCAAATGGCGATTTTAAATGAATCTATTAAAATTCTAGAAGAATTAAAAATTGATGATGTTAAGTTAGCCCAATGTTTAAGAAAGGTTTGTGGAATCAGCCAATCCCTCTCCCGACTTCAACCAAATGCCCAGAAAAAGTATGAAATTTTATTATATGGGAAAGATTATGGGGATAAGGCATACCAACTCGGGGATACTCTTGATAATTCTTATGTAATGATCAGTGTTTGTGATAACTATGGCTTGCTGGTTCATGACATCGGTCATGCGATTGAAGGAAGCGATGTTGAAAAAGCGAGGGAATACTTTACTGAATCTATTAAGATATTTCAGAAGGGATTAGAAGTCGCCAAAGGCGCACCGGAGTCTATGGCATCCCAAGCAGTTTTATTGGATTACATCGGAGGATCTTATAGGGATCTCGCTAACTTATCCAAGGAAATTGAAACTCAAAAAGAATATTACATTAAAAGTGCAGAAGTCAAGGAGGAAAGTCTTCTCCTTTTTGAAGCATATAAGAAGGCACCTTATGATACCGCAGTAACTGCAGATTCATTAGCAATCACGCTTCAGCAACTTGGACGGATTGAGGAGAACTCCGAAAAAGCTGTTGAGATATTCCAGAAGGCGATCAAATATACTAAGCGGGCAGAAGAACTCTTTATCCAATTGCGGATCAATTCTAAAGCCTTCAGATGTCAAGTAACAACTCTTGCTGAATTGAAACCAAACTTAATCTTACATCAAATGAAGCTAGAGAAGGATCCAAAGAAAAGATGGGATTATCTTTCAGAAGCTCGAAAAATACTCATGGAAGGCGCAGAGATAGGGAAGATTAGCCCGATGTTTCGCGTACTGACTGAATATCTTCTTTGGGAGTATCCTAAACCATTGGAAAATGGCGTTGAGCACTCAGGGTATCAAGTAATTTGGGATGCTGAACAAAAAGACCTTAAGAGCATAAATAAAAGTTACGACCGCACAATTCAATTCACATTAAATCTCCAACGTGAGGAGAAATTGTTTCCCATTTCAGATGTGAAATTTGAACTAGAGTTTGATCGCGATGTTGGACATCTGGTAATTACGCCCCTTATCAGAGTTATCTTTCAAAATAACAAAGAAATTCATCTTCTAATTCCCACCTATATCAAAGCGCGAAGTTTGGAACGAAAACCGTTTCGATTAATTAATCCCAGCTCAGAGACTCTTATGGTACAGCTTGTCACGAAGAAAAGTACACTTTCTTCAACTGAAAAGCATCTAGCTATTGTTGGCGAACGCAATATCTTCATGATCGCCAAGAAACCGGAGAAAATAACTGAAAAGATGGCGGTAATAGAACTTCCGCAAGCCAATATCGAGTGTTTATATCAAATCAATATCCTTCCGCGATTTTCAGGAATTATGAGCATCACTAATCCCGACATTAAAAAGTGGAAATATAATTTAGGCGCCTGCCTTATTGAGGGGGCATTGATGTTTGAAGGAGGACCTCATATCGTGGAAACCGACTTTTCTCCAATAATTTTCATGGATGAAAAGGGTAATCTTCCTACGAAATTCTTCCAAGTTCAGAGCGATATGAAAACTGTTTCAGGAAGCCTCGTGGATTTAAATGTGCGATATCCTCGTATTATCAGAAAAATATTCATCATGGGGGAAATTTTCAAAGAAAAACCCCCTTACGAACGACTAGAGCTCCTAAATTTGCTGAAGGATCAGATTACCAATATTGCTACTGTGAATGATCCATTCTCGGGCATTACCATTCTCACTTCTGATACGAAATATTTCGATGAGCTTTATCCGCTCATCGAGCGAAATAAAATGGCTTTAGCACAAAATACTGATTTTATTAGACTCACCCAAGTTGCTAAACTTCTTGAGATCCGGTATATTCCAGAGAATGAAGTTTTAACTGAAATCGGCCATACGGCGGCTAACATCCGCTGGTTAACATTTGAAAATATAGCTATATGTGATTCACCCATTCTCGCCTTTCTTGCAGTACCCTGGTGTAGGTTCACAGATGCCTTTTTGTTCACTTCCGCTGAATGCCAAACCGAAAAGGGTAAAAAAATCCTTGAAAATGCTAAGAATCTTTATATAATTGGTGACTTAGAAAACCAGATTCCCGTCTTTCCGGATAAACAAGTTGAGCATCTCGCAAAGGATGTAGTAACTTTAAGCTACCAACTCCACGAGCGACTGACTTCCGAAGTAAAAGAAAATTGGGAGCACTTCCTAAAAACAGAATTCCGAGATTTATTCCCTCAACTGCGTAAAGAAGAATTCGGCGAATCTGTTATCGTCACTTCAAAGGAGGCTAATGATCTTTCCTACCTAATACTCGCTTCTAATTATGCGGCAGCTAAACTTTCCTCAATTTTGCTTATTGACCGTGATGAGAAAAAGTTGAAGATTGAGAGCGACTTGTTTAAACAATTAGATTCACTCTCCTACAAAGGTCAATACGAAGAAACCGGTCGTTCTGCGAATCTACAAGAGAAGCTAATGTCAAAATTGTTTGCGTTCTCTAAAGATTTACGGCAAAAATACTTCGATGAAAAATATATCAAGTTGTTGGACCAAGCGAAGTTTATTTCGGTTATTACTAATATCCCACTTCCCTTTGAGTTGATGCAATACGGCGAGGGGGAATCCTTTTTATCTTTGGAAAAGGCTGTTGGACGTCTGTGTTCCACAAGCATTGCAGAAACCAGTATTCTCATTCAGTACTCCGTGCTACAATCCATGATGCAATCGACCGATATTAAGAAAGCCACTATCATTTCCCCTAAATATTTCGATAGATATACTCTCTATTATGGGGAGAAAGAAGTGACCCGGGGTTCTTCCTTGCTCGGGAATCAGCAGAATTTGGGCAAAGATAACGTGGAACTATTAGTAAACGAAAAACTTACAAAACAGCAATTTATCAATCAATTGCAGAAGAATCCGTGGCTTTTCATTCATTACATTGGACATGGTGATCTAGTCGACCAAGAAAGTGCTTTTATGGTACAACCGTCTGAATATACAGACCTGGTGCCTATAAGAGCCCACGATTTACCAGATTATATTGCAGGGCAACCATTATTCATTGCGAATGCATGTCTTTCTGGTCGTTACCAAGAATCGGCAGATGGACTTTCTGGACTCGTCTTTGAGATCATCAAGCGAGGAGCCATCAGTTTCATCGGGACACTTTGGGAGGTCGATGATTACTTCGCTTCTGAATTCATTGCAGGGTTATATCTTGAATTGCTCAACGGGAAATTCCTTGGGGACGCCGTTCAAAAAAGTCGACGGGGAATTCTTGATAAAAAAGACGTTACTTATGGTGCCTATATCCTCTTTGGAGACCCAATGGTTCGAGTTCGCTAATAAATAAATCTTGATCCCATCCATTCTCCTCTTTTTGAATTTGTAAAAAATTAGTCCTGATGCTTATAAATATTAGATTTTACCTTGAGAACTTGTAGGGTTAAAAAAATGAAAAACAAAAGTAGATTTTTCTCCAATTAGTTGAGAGAAGTCTCCTTTTTTCTTTTGTTTCAATCCGTATCTGAATCGCTCTATTTTTTCTTTTGTTCCTCTTCAGCCTGTTCCATTTCTTTTATTATATCTTCATAAAGATCAATGAATTCTTTCGGCACCTCGACATCAGAGCGTTGAATATCACATTTGATCGCATCAAAATCCTCCTTGGGCATCACTTCGAGCATTTTGGATTCAACTTCAGGCGGTAACTCCAAAAATTTTTTCGCGATAAACATCTGCTGCTTTTCGTCCCGGATGATTCTAGAGGGAAAAATTGAGAAATACCTCGTGAATATTGCCTCTACGCCATCAAATTTAACTGGATCTGTCTCACCAGCTTGTAGAGGAGAAGTAAATTGCGATTCAAATTCTTTTGCGAACCGTTTTACCAGATCGCGCAAGAATTTCGAAGAGTTTGAAACCACTAAGCCGATTAGGATGTATTTAGATTCGTGAAGTATTAAAAGTCCGTCCTTTAAGGGAATATCTATCGGAAAAACGATATCAGAAAAATTCTTACGGATCTCTTCAATTGAACCTACAAACTCTGAGAATCCAACTTCATTAAATTGGGATTTAGACCAATTATGCTCAAACAGAAGAATTCCCGCATTATTTTTCACTAATATCCGGTGAGGGATAAAGGGGAGGACAAATAAGAGTTTGGGTTGGCTTCTAATCAAAATCATTAGGAGTAATAGACTCACTGCTACTATGACATCGGCTAAAATTATTAAAATTGGGATCCATAATTGAATTAGATATACCGCCATTTCAATAGGACCCAAAAAAATAAATACTAGGAAAAAGAGGATTGCTTCCGACTTTATTTCATAAGGTGCATTTCGCACAATCTCAAGTGCCCAGTACATAAAATACAGAAAAATTAGGAGTTGAATTAAAAAACCTGGGATGACCATAGATCCAGCCCAAGCAACTACAGCATAGCCCCCTTCTATTGTAGATATAATAGATCCAGGTTGAAATGCTAAATATGTTGTAATAGAACCTAAAATTGTAGTTGGGATAAGTCCAATTAGTGAATATTGTTCCTTCAGAGTGTAATCCACTGTGAGAACTATAAACAATGCAACGGGAATAAAGGAAATCGTGTGAGCCTGATACCATATTGGCTCCAAGTAAAGATCTGCAATCCCTGAAAATAAGAAGGAAATCCCGAACGAAATCATTGTTAAGGTAAAATATATAATTGATCTTGTTTTATGTGTACGATAGGTGTTATATCCAATATAACTCGTTATGAATAAAAGAATAGCAATCGCCAGTGATTCAATTGAGATTGGTGTCCAATTTAGCCCATTCATTAACTCTCCTCCTTTCTGATTCGGTTCAATACTTCAATGATCGCGGCTTTCTTTAACGGATTAAGTTGAATCTCTTTCTCTTCAGCGTCTACGTTAGACAGGAGTTCAGAATCTATCAGGCTATTTATTCGATAGTAAATGAGTTCACGCCCCTCATTCACTTCCTTGAATACCTCGGCGCGTTTGATTGAATTATGTTCGAGTAAGAGCTCCACGATCTTTCGATTGATCTCATCCCGTAACAAAAAGACCAGAACTCCCATTTCCGGTTCGATATCGGCCGGGGTAAAAATTGAATAGTTTTTATATTTAATCCTTTTTACGAATTCATATTTAATTAACATCTGTAAATGCCATATTAATTGACCTGGACTTCTCACACTACCTGTTGTACTGGGACCCACTTCCTGCTTTATGAGACAAAAATTGACGCCTAGGTGACCCTTGATAAATTCATAGATAGCGCTGCGAAATTGGTTTGAAAGGACTAATTGTCTCGTTAATTTTGACCCTTCGAGTAGAATCCTCTTTTTAAGCAACCACTGAATAATGCCCATGAGCTCCTTGCGGGGTGCCTTCAGGCGTCGCTTGGCTAATTTATAGAGGTACTCCGCAGATAATACTTTATTATTGCCGATAATCTCCTCGGCCACCTGCAGGGTTTGCTGTACTAATGGATTTTCCAACCCTATTGGTCCGATCCTGCTTCCTGTATTATCATTTGATTGAGGGTTCTCAGTACTCTGCACAATATTCCCTTTTTCTTTACTTCATTTGAATATAACGATGAAATATCAAAATTTTTTGTTGTAGAAATGTAATCATCTGTTCATTTAAAAAATAATTTGCTAAACGCGGAGTTCTACAATCCTCTTTTTCAAATGTAAAAAATCAGTCCTGATACATTTAAAAACCCTTTCAGATACCAAACCTTATAAAAAAAATTAATCATGATTGGTTTAAATTCAAATCTATACGTTAGAAACCCTCAAAATTAAAAACAAACAGTAAATAGAGAAAAATTGATAGTAGATGATATCAATACGGTCTTCAGAGTCATCCGCACACTCTAAAAAATAATAAATAATTTCAGTTTTCTTTTTTTTGTCATAAACATGATTTTCTTATTAGATGTCGTGAAATTGAGATTAAACGTCATTAAAGGAAAAGGATATTTTTCAAAAAAAGGAATTAAAAGGCAATTGATGGGATTTTTATTTTTTTATCTTTCTCGGCAATATGTTTGAGGCAAAGTTGAACACCTACTGGGATAAGATCCCCAGCGATGCCTGATCCTTTGCAATCCATTCCAACAAGGTATAAATTCTCGATAGGTGATTCAGGATCCAATCGCTGCTCCCCCACTTGCCCAAATGTCTGCCCGATTTCAGCCCCGGGCCAGTTTTTATAAAACACCATTTCCTGTTTCATATGGATCAAAGAATCTAAATTCGGGAAGAGATTATACAGGTCTTGCCAAGCGAGTTCCATCTCTTTCTTGATGTTATTTGATTGGAGAACAATGAATACATCAATCATATGTTTCCCGGAGGGGGCAACACTGGGATCAAAGAATGTGGGTGAGAAGATTCCAGCAACACGCTCTGCTTCAGGGGGAATTGTAATGGCACAATCACTGGTCACGGGTTTGTCTAGCCCAAGAACGATTGCGGCACAATCGACTGGCTTGGCGTGTTCAATGTAACGGGAGTAATCGGAAGGGAGTCTTTTCTTGCCAACTAAGTTCAGGAGCCGGTGGGCTCCGGCGTTATGGATTATATTTTTCGCGTAGAGAGCGTGTCCTCCCTCGATTTCGACACCCTTAGCTTTGTCGTCTTCAATAATGACGCGATCGACCCCCATACAGGTTCGAATTTCGCCACCGTTGTTTAAAATGACCATTTCAAGTGCTTTTATGATTGCCTTGGTGCCACCTTTTGCGAATCCAAATTTCCCACCAGTCTTCAAAATATCATGTAGGATTATTCGCAGCTCGGAGGCGGGGAGCATATCGATATTTAATCCCGAAGCGGTGCCAGCAGCATGATCCATAGCATTTACGATCATCTCATCTTTCGTAATGCTTTCCACAAGGTCACGAGAGGAAGTTTCGGGAGTTATTTCGGTAGTTTTAGCAAGAATTTTCATGATGACTTGGAAAAAACTTTCAACATCTACACCCATACCAGTAAGTGGTTTATAAAAATCGAGTTCTTTCTGATTGTTAAACCGAATTTTAAAGAGTGGGGCAGGTTGGTGTTTCTTTCCGCGATCACGGAGCGTAATGTAATCCACATGAGCCCCTACCTCTTCACAGAAGCGTCCAATATGGGATTTGATGCCCATCGAAGTCCACGCACCACTTGTAATCTCATAGCCTTTATATGGAATTTCGGTGTATCTACCGCCAAGAAAAGGGAGTTGCTCTAATATCAAAACCTTCTTACCATCACGACATAGCGAGGCAGCAGTCATTAATCCCCCGATACCAGCTCCTATAATTATAAAATCACGTTCGTCCATATTTCCACCACCTATTTATCATCCCGGATGAGTTTTATACATTTGCTTGGGCAATAATATATACATGCCCCACATCCTTCACATTTTTCAAGATCAATCACAATCCGGTAGTCTTGGTAGGACAGCCCTTCCTGCCCGCAGGAGAGCGTGCAATAATTGCAGCCACAGCAACTTTCATGATCAATTTCAATCATTTCAATTCCTCTCAATAAAATACTAAATAATAAAAAATTGAATGAAAAATGTTTTTCTATTAAAAAAAATACCAATAAAATATATAATTTAATGTAAAGATGGAGGTAAGTCTGATTCCTAAAACGAGTTACGGTGACATTCCTGATACCTTAAAGACGAAAATCTTTTTGCCATTAGCACATAATATGTGGCCGATCATTCGCGAGTATGGATGGGACTATTCTCACGATGCAATGAATTTGGTTTTTAGAAATTATTATAATATCGCTAAAGTTCGGCTAGACGAAGCGATAATGACGGCAAGAGAGGTAATTACCGGAAAAGTTCCACGACCGGATCGCATCCTTACCTATTTCTTCTTTCCCGTGGTGTTTTGTATACGGGCTGATCTCCAACAAGGAACGACGAAATTGCTCTTTGGAGAAAGTACAGATACAACTTTCATCCTAATGGACGATTTTTCGGATGGAACGATAGGATTGATGTTCAATTGCCACATGGAAGATGGTGTACCGATAGATTGGTGGTTAATCGACGAAAATAATGAAGGGGATGTGCTAGAGCGCCGCCATTTAAAGCTGGGTATGAAGTTAAAGGAATTGCCAGCAAAAGTTTCGCCTCATTTTAAAAGCGGACAAAGAGTTATTGAAATTTTGAAAGATATCCGGAATGAACGCACTCCCCAATGGTCAGATAGCACGTATCATGTATGCCTTTGCTGGATGAGCGAAGCCTGCAACTTAGGTGTGGAAATCAGTAACCATGAATCCTTCGCAGGAGTATATGATGCTTTAACCTCGAAATCAAACTGGAACTTGTTTGATAACTATGTCTCCTTAGTCCCCTGGCCGCCCTTAATTCCAACCTTCCTAAATCTTGGAAGATACGGATTTACGTCAAGGTTAGCTGGATTACTTTGTGAAGATTATCTCTATTTACAAGGATTAGGAGATTATTGGATCGATTGGCTGAAGAAAGATATACCTGAAATCTATGAGCTTACATTGCGAAAGCGTCTGGAGGAGAGTGGGGTGGAATTTCCCATTAATACTCTCAATTGTAATCTTCCAAATCTTCGGGACAAGGGAATCTATGAGAAAAGTGAATTTCTCTGGAAGTATCCAGAGGGAAAAAAGGTTTTTTCCGAGGATCTTGGATATTCAGTAGAAGAAACGCTGCAAGGAGTGTATTTAGATGTTACTCATGAAACGCCTGCGACGGAATCACTATCCTCGAAGAATATTCTATCCTATGGAATTGGAAGAAGTACGAAGGTTTTTAAATAAAATTAAAGAGTTTTAAGTATGAATAAAATCATCCGGTTATTACTCTTAATAAGCCCCGTATTAATTTTAGGGCTGGCAATTTATGATATGCAAATGCCTTGGCGTCCACCGTTGGATCCGAATACGCCTCAATACATCTCAATAGGTACCTTGCTTGATCACCCAGATGTTTACAAAGCACCCATGGAAGTGATAATTAATGGCAACACCCACAATAAGTCACTCTCTGGAGATATTTTATTTCTATATGGGGGACCGGATGGGTATTTTAAGGTGAATTGTTCTGAAATAGATATTTCCGCGATAGATGGAGGAATGCATGTATACATTAGAGGGGTTTCATATTATGATGATCCGACGAAAGAATATCTTCTCGCACATGAAGTTTACTCTCACCAGTCCTATTCTTATTACTTGTCTATTCCAGGAGTTATCTTGGTATTGATTATTCTATTTGTTGGTTTTAAATTCTCACTTGATGATGTTAGTTTTTCGCGAAAATCGGAGGAGGTGTCAGAAGATGCCTGATTGGCTCACGCATATGGGGATCGCATATGTCATCATTTGGGGGATAAGTAAAGTACCTCGGTACGATAGCCGATTTAGAAAGTATTATTGGTTACTCGTGATTGGGATGGTTGCCCCTGATCTGGACCGCATCGTCAGATTGGTAGCGCAACTCCTGGATTTCACCACCCTTTTAAATCTCTCCTATTCACTCACATATGTAACACATTCGATCCTAGGGGTTGCATTAGTGAGTTTGTTTATCACTGCATTCTTTCCACGTGAGAAGGATACTAAATTCATATATTTAACGGTTCTAGTTGGGGGACTCGGACATTTAGTCGCAGATATGATGATGTATCCATGGGCAGGGATGGGACAATATCTGTTATTCCCCCTGAAAGGATCAGAATTCGCATTTTCCTTCCATCTGGTTTGGCCAGGTGGATTTATTCCGTTGTTTATAACTGCAGGTATTATCTTAGGAACCGTTATTGTGGATCTGTTCCAAAGGAATTTCAGCGTTTTTAATATCAAGCTAGGCAGTAATAAGTTGATGGATGATACTTTGTGAGCGAATTAGATCCGAAGTCAAAGTATATCATTCAAATTGTGATTGCAATCGGAATTACATTGCTATTTCAGTTTGTTCTACCATCTACTTGGCAGCCGTTTTATAATATCGTTGGTGATGTTTTCGGATCGGAAGCTGGGTCGGGAATAGCTGAGCTCAGCCTTTGGTTTTTTGCATTATCAGTCTCTTGGCTTATATATAGGGATAATCCCTATCTGAATAGCTTATTCATGTATTCCTTAATTCCACTCGGGGCAATCCTCGTTTTTGAACTTGCGTTCTATTTCTTATTCTGGGATTTTGTTCATATACTTCCCTTTCTGATAGGAATTTATGTTTTATTAAAAAAGAGAGATACTCTTAAGCGGAAATATATTCTCCTATTTACATTTGCTCTCACAGGATGGATTTTTCTCGCATATTATCTAGGTCTCGCCTATTCAGTCATGTCAATCCTATTTCTAGCGCTAGGCCTCTCTATTCAGGCATTGATTATGCTTCAAATTGCGTCATGGGTAACGCATATTCCCCACCCTAAGAAAAGTGTGCTTAAACGAATTTTTAAGGGATTTATTGTTGGTATCTGGATATTTGGAGTATTCCTCGGGTCGGTTCTACTCTATTGGTATCTTCGACCCACTTCAGCAAATATAGATAACAGTATTGTAATGAGATATGAACCAATTGTTACAGGTCAGCATAACTCTAATACCGATTTGTGCTATTTTAATGGGAGCTTTTGGCTCATTCACGATAAAAGACCCTATCACTTTGGAAGCGGCGACCCGAAGCTAATTCTCTGGAATTCAAGCGACGGTTTTAATTGGAATAAAGTAAGAGAATTCAGTGGGGAGGGAGAAGACATTCGAGATCCCAAATTTGTGGTAATAGGTTCTAAGCTTTTTCTGTATGCCTTGAAAAATGTTGGAGTTATTGCATCCCCATATAAAACAGTTTATACATATACCACAGATGGGGTCAATTGGACAGCTTTCCAAGACATTAATCATCCAGGATGGCTTTTTTGGAGACCAAAAACCAATGATAATATCACATGGTATGTCCCGGCCTATTGGCATGAACATGGGGAATCGAAACTCCTCAATTCCACAGATGGAATTACTTGGAATGAAACAGGCACTATCTATGTAGGAGAAGCTAATGATGAAACGGCAATTGAGTTCTTGTCGGATGGTAGAATGATATGCACCGCTAGATTAGAAGGAGCGGCGGATACGATGTTTGGCAGCTCGTCAGGTTCAACGTTGATCGCGACATCTTCGTACCCGTATACTAACTGGAGTTCAAATATCAAATCTCAAGTAACCCGGTTAGATGGTCCTGTTCTTTTTACGTTTGATAATAAAACATTTGCAGTTGGAAGACAGCATCTAGGACCACGGACTTACTTCACAGAGTTAGGATCCGTTTTTAGTCGCAAACGCACCTCGCTCTACCTTGTTAATGAAACCACAGGCCTCACCTATTTAACGGATTTACCCTCACAAGGGGATACTTCCTACGCGGGAGTGGTAATAAATGGCACCGAACTCTATGTCAGTTATTATACAAGTGATATCCGCTTTGATTATTCATGGCTTCTAGGAATGGTTTCTGATTCAGATATATATATGGCTAAAATCAATTTGACTGCGCTCAATAGTTTAGCAGAATCGCTAAGCTAAAAGTTTATATTTAAAATCTATATTATCTCTCAGAAGGTGATTGACTTGGATTTCAATGAACTCGGTATCAAGGAAAAAACGTTAATACAAGTAGTAATTGCACTCGTTATTGCACTTTTATTCCAATTTTTAATTCCCGTGGATTGGCAACCATTCAATACAGCTATTGGGAACGATCTAGGAGTATTAAATGGATTTGGGTCGCCAATTACATCCCTGAGTACCTGGTTCTTCGCATTATCGATCGCTTGGGTTATTTATAGAAAGAACTCCTACATCAACAGTCTCATGATGTACTCCTTAATTCCACTCATTGTTATCGTGGGCGTTGAATTCATCTTTTACTCGCTTTTTTGGGATTATATTCACATCGTACCCCTCATTGTGAATATTGCCATTCTACGGAGTCGTGAAACGCTGCGACAGAAATTCATTGTCCTGTTTTCTTTCCTGCTAACTGGCTTAATCTTCTTAGAATATTATATAGGTATTGCCTATACCGCGATTCCAGAATTGATGATCCTCATTTGTTTACCAGTTTATTTCGGTGTGATTGCGGGGCTCTCGTTTTTTTTGGTACTCGGAAAACCGCCTGAAAGGGGAATTTTCAAGAAAATCCTCAAAGGAATTTTGGTATTTTTCTGGGGACTTGGCTTATTTCTTGGATCAATCTTTTTAGTTTGGTATATTCGACCCGGTGGTGAGTATAATGTAAATGAAGACATCGTTATTGATCACTGGGTTGCTATTAGTGAAGGAAAACATAATTCTAATTCTGATATGATTTATTGGAACAAAACAGGAGCGATATACTTAGTACATGATCGCAGACCGTTTCATTTAGGAACTCCTGATGCAAAGATAGTTGTGTGGAATTCAACCGATGCACGCCACTGGACGAAAGTTGCAGAATTTACGGTAGAAGGCGAAGATGTAAGGGATCCCAAATTCGGGATTATTCAAAATAAGCTTTTTCTGTACTTTTTGAAAAATAAAAGATTTCCCTTTGCCTTTCCCTATTCCACCGTTTTTACTTCAACAGCTGATGGGGTCATTTGGGAACCCGTGGAAGAAATATCTCCGTTAAATACGCTCTTCTGGGGACCTAAAACGAATGATAACGTGACGTGGTACTTGCCAACGTATACACGCGATCCCTATAGCGTGATCCTTCTGAACTCAACTGATGGAGAGAATTGGACCCAAGTAGCCGTCATGCACGATGGAGAGCATGTATCTGAAAGTGCCATCGAATTTCTCCCTGATGGTCGCATGATGCTCGTAAGCCGAATGGAAGGGACCAATCCGGGTATCTTTGGAAGTGCGAACGCCTCAACCTTAATAGCTACCTCGTCGTATCCTTTTACGGAGTGGAATTATACAAATAAAATTAAATCAACAGTGGATAAGTTAGATGGACTAGCGGTCTTTTCTTACAACAACCGAACCTATGCAGCGGCACGACACCAACCTGGTCCCAGAGGACTCTTTTCAGAACTCGGGAGTATATTTGTGAGGAAAAGAACTGGAATTTATTTAGTAAATGAAACCACGGGATTAACATATATAACCGACATACCTGCACAGGGCGATACTGCTTATTGCGGAGTGGTTCTCAATGGAACCGATGCATATATTAGCTACTACACAAGTAGGATCGATAAGGATTATCCCTGGATTCTTGGATGGCTTGCAGAAAGTGACATTCGGATAGCACGAATCAATCTCACAGCACTATCCGCTTGGGCAGATACCATCTAAAAAAGAGGAATAAGAATCTAAAGTTCCTCTGCAACCAATCCTTTTTTACGAGCAAGTTTTAGTTGTGTCATCTTTTACAAAATCACACATTTATACCACAGAGAAGCTATTATAAATCATGAAACTTCATAAAGTCTTTTTAATATCAGGATTGATCTATTTTGGGGTAGGATTACTTCTCGAAATACTTTATTGGGCAATTTGGAGTAATATCTACTGGATTTTGCTTGTTTATCCACCACCCCATATACAAAATTTGATAATGTTAGCCCCATACATCGGTGGATTACTAATTCTTATTGGGGGCGGATCGATCCTAGCTGGAATTGGGTTTTACTTGAAAGCAGATCTAGAATATCTCAGAAAGATGAAAACTTTGTTTTAATTTTAAACGGCCTCTCATATAGTTCGACGATCTCAGCAGAGTTTGGCTAATTTAAGGAAGGGTTTCGAAACAGCTACGAAAAGTGAATAAAAGTAAATAAATTTCAATAAATTTGAATAATTTTACGTTAGATTTGAGTGGATGTATTTTGCGCAAAATTCCGATTTGCGCATTTTAGTCGGGTAGATTTATAACCGATGGTCGCCTATTCTCTTCTGATTTGTAATTGAGGGTAGAATTTGAAGAGTATTAAAACCGTTCGCCTCACTTCGCGCCCCTTGACCCGACATAAATATAGCCAAGTCGCCCTCGCCATCTCCTC
>JAEOSY010000106.1 GCA_016840125.1 Candidatus Helarchaeota archaeon
ATCTCTATCATATCCGATAAGAGCTCCGTCATATACTTTCGTATTTGTAATCACTTTAACCCTTGAATTCAACATCTTTGTGTATTCGCCAAAGAAACGTCCTTCTGCAACTCTACTCATTTTCGAATCCTCCAAGATATAATACTTTTGGGAACTTAAGATAAATTTCAAAACGAGGTTTTTAAAAATTGTGGATTTTGGACTTTGAGAATTTATCAGAGAATTTCCCTATTTTTCTAAGATTTGTTCAAAAGTTGATTGTAACTCATCGATTGTATAAAAAATACTAATTTCTTCATTAAACTCTTTGATAATTGCATCAATTGGGTGTATTACTAATTCCTGTTCTTGATTCTTAGTATTATAATAAGACGTTGGTCGGAAAATGTAACATTTTTGATATTGGTGTTTATTCTTTTCAAAAAACTGTTGAAATATCTGTTTTACATGGAGATTCATCTGTACATCATAAGTCTTAGGATATTCATGTTGAGTTAAGGGATAAATATCCTTGAGCTCATTTGGAATGATTCCGAAAAGTGGGGAACAAAAGCAAACATGAATTCGATCACTTTGAGGAAAATGTTTTAAACTGTTGATCCATGCTTGAAATTGGGGTGATTTTTCAAAGCGGATGTCTAAATCAGGTATTAAAAGAAGGATTTTTGCTTTTGAAGGAGGTTTATACGTGTTAATTAATTTTTTTGTATGGCGAATCACTTCGGGTCGAAGAAGAGATTCGGGACCACCATAAAAAAATCCAGATTTTTTGCTTACGGGATCGTGATCAAGAAAATAATCCGAATAATTCGATAAGATGTAGTTTAATGCCTCAATCAGAGTAGGATGTGCTCGGACTCGCTCCTGTACAAGCTCCCAGAGATTATTTTCATGTATTGCAACCCGTATTCGTTTTATTTCATCTATCGTGATATAAAGATTATGTTTAGCAAGTATATATTCTCTCTGTGGTTTATCAAGTTCCCTAACATCTTGAGGCGTGTACTTAGAACATATGGGGCAAACACATGGAAATTCTTCTAAATTTTCAAATCGATGAGTTCCGTTCACTGTTAAATATCTTTGATCTTTAGCAAATAATGCGTACGCAGAAGAATCAAAAAGATCTACGCCTAGCGCGACTGCCAGAGCAAAAAAGATAGGGTGGCCTATAGAAAAACCATGGAATGGGCGTGATGGGATTAAATGTTGTTTAGTAACCACAATAGTTTCGGTAACTTGCTTAAAGTTGTAATTTTGTAGAGAGGGAGCGAGCGTTCCTAGAGGATGAATGTCGAAATCTAGCTTTGACATTTCTTTAGCACAATATTCTAACAGATCTAAGAATTTCCCACCCTGAATTGGACCTGCCCAGCTAATTCCTTTTTCTTGACGTATTTCGATGCATTCTCTGGCGGCTTCAAGGGTTTGGGTCACACCAGTTCGAGCTACTTCATAATCATCTGTTTCAGTAAATACATCCAGTATTGTGGCGATATCTGGTTTAAGAATCTCTTCAAATTTTATAATGTCTCGGTTTTTTACATCCAGCTCCTTTTTGTACATCCATGCTTGATAAGCACCCGAATCGGTCATAATAGTTTTATTAAAATTTATTAATCTATGAACTCCTTGAGCTGCCTTGTCTCGTAGTTTTGGGGTTCGATAAATGATATATGCATTTGTAATCAACATTTGAATTTTAAATTCGCGTTCGAGTTCTTCTGCGGGGATTAGGGGAATATTTGGATTGTACACAGGCATAAGTGTAGGAGTTTGGACGGTGCCATGAGCAGTTTTTAGTCGACCTAAACGACCCGCAGCATCTCTCTTAATAATTTCAAACATTTTACTTGCCTATTATCCTTGATCAGACAGGTACTTAGGGGGAAGTTTTTTTAATTCCCCTCGGAGCTTTTCCCGGATTTGTTGGGGGGCAGATATCTTCCTTACAATTTTCCCATTTTCAATTAATGGTGTCAATAGTGAAGTCATTTTTTTACCACAATAGGGACAGAGGACCGTGTTTTCTGTATCAAGAGTTATGAGATCTATGAAGCAGTAGATACATCGCCATACTTTCTTTTTTCCATTCAACCTATCGCGTTTTGCACTATATTCCCACTTCCCATCGCGTAATACGCTAATAATATCTAATCCGAAATCGATAGTGGTGGCATTTGAAAGATAAGAGCCAACTCCAAACCCATCAACTTCTGGGATATTCAGTTTTCGAATCCATTCCTCGTTTATTCCACCTGAAACATATATTTTTACATCCTTATATCCTCGGAGATCCAATTCCCACCTGCAATCTTTGATTATTTTCACAAAGTTCCCTCTTCGGCTTCCGGGTGTATCCAATCGGACTCCTGAGAGATTCTTCACATTTTCAGCAGCAAGTATGACTTCATCCCGCTCATCTTGATATGTATCACATAAAGCAATCCGAGGGACTTCTGGAGAGATAATTTCATCAAAAGCTTGCCAAGCCTTGACTTGATCTCCAAATACAATGATTAATGCATGAGGGATAGTACCAGAGGGGGGAATACCTAATAATTCGGCACTTAAAACCCCTGAAACTCCATCTAGGCCCGATATATAGCAAGAATAGTCAATCATAGGGGCGATAGCAGGATGCATCCTTCGAAGACCAAACGAAAGAATTGTCTTATCTTGAGCTAGCATGCGCAATCTCGCCGCCGCTGTAGCGATCCCTGATGCCTGACAGATCAGCCCTAAAAGAGGAGTTTCAAGAATTGAAAAATCGGAGTATGTTCCCTCTATTGTCATAATGGGTATGCGATAGCCATTCATATCAGTAGGAACGAAAATACTCCCCTCAGGATAGGAATAGAGATTAATTGGGCACCCTTCAAATAAGTTAGCTATTTCAGTAATTCCAGATAATATAGCCCAACTCCAGTTATTTGGTAGACCAGAAGTACTTATTTCTACATACACTTGAACTTTATCTAAACCCTTTTTTTTAAGAATTTTATTTGATCTAACGAAATAAATATCTGTTGTTTTACCTGTTTTGATTTCTTCTTCTGATGCCATTTTAAATTGCCGTTTGGTCATCTCATTACCTCCTACTTATAAAAAACTAAAGACAAATTCTAATTACGCTACCATTATTCTTTAAGAATTCTATCCACAAACTTAAAAATAGGCATTAGTTAGTGAAGAAATATGTTTGAAGATTACATGCATGGTTTCATTTCAGAAATTTGCGATAAAATTGGTCCAAGAGAGTCAGGTACACAAGAAGAAATACTTGCAGGAAACCGAATCGAGGAAGAATTTAAAAAATACTGCAATGAAACACATCAAGAGGAATATTTAAGTAGCCCTACGGCATTTTTAGGTTTTGTAAGGTACGGAGCTGCTCTGATGATCGTTTCCATCATATTCTTTTGGCTTTCGTTATTGCTTGACCTAGGTACCCTTCAATTAGGACCAAATTATGGTTTATTGTTTATTGTTATAAGTACATGTTCAGCGATATTTTGTGATATCTACTTTATATTTGAGGTAATGCGCTACAGAGAGATCTTGGACAGATTCTTTCCAAGAAGAAAGTCAAAAAATGTAATAGGGACAATAGAGCCCACAGGAGAAGTGAAAAATACCATTATTTTTTCCGGTCATCATGACTCGGCTTACGAGCATAACTTATTTTACTATTTAAAGACAATTGGAGCGGTGACAATTTTTATTGGATTGATAGGTGTTGTCATTCTAGGAATCATTACTGTAATCAAATTGATATTCTGGTTTGTCCCAGTTGATGCGACGATATTCTTTTTGGTGTTTGGAATTTTAGGCCTTTGTTTAATCCCAATTGCAGTATTGTACATGTTTTTTCATAGCTATAAACCTATACTCGGCGCCTTTGATAATTTATCCGCTGTCGCGGTGACACTTGGCATTGGGAAATATCTAAAAGAAAATAAGAACAATCCAGACATCTATCCCAAACACACTCGTGTACGTTTGATTTCTTTCGCCGGCGAAGAAGCTGGGCTAAGGGGAGCGAAACGATATGTCAAAGCACACTACGATGAGCTGAAAGAAGGTAGGACTATATTAATCAATATGGATGGGATTGCTGTCAAGGATAGTATCATTATAGTCAAGAGAGAATTATTAGTTGGAGCGAAGCATGATCCAGATCTGGTAAATAGATTATATAGAATCGCACAAGATTTAAATATTGGTTCATTTAGGGGAACATTGCCATTTGGGGCCTCTGATGCAGCACCGTTTAGCAAACAAGGGTTGAGAGCAGTATATATTATGAGCTACGTATATCAGCTCAAACTACCAGAATACTATCACACGCGCCTTGATACACCAGAAGTCGTCGACAAAGAATCGTTGGGACAGGTTCTACAAATCTGTTTAGAATATCTCAAATCTGTTGACGGGTCAGAATGAAAAAACTAAGATCCTTTCTTTTCTTTTCTGTGTTTATAGAACACATAAATTAGAAGGGTAGGGAACACTATACCAGGGAGCAAAATTGGAAAGAGAATATTTTGTGTCGCACTATAGATCCATGCAGATGCTCCTACGATAGAGCCGGCAGAGCCGATAACAGGGTACCAAGTTTTGAATATTTCCGTGATCTTATCAAATAATCGTCCTTTTAGTACTGAAGGTGTTTCTTCACGCAATATCTCAACAGGAGGTCTCTCAGGTCTTGCTTCTTCAATCCTATTACTTGGAAAGAGATATTTATCGGTATTTGGATTTATTTTCCCTGTTAATTTCTCTGCGGCAATAAGTGAAACAAATCGCTGTCTCAATTCATTTTTCTTAATATGTAATTCCTTTGATATAGCACCCAAATCCAAAGACCTTGTGCTATAAACAGTCTGTTGTATTTGTAAATATTTAATAATTATTTGATTTTCTAGTTGAAGATAATTCTCCTGAAAAGTCTTCTGATGCTCTAGTTTTGCAAGTTCCCATCGTGAAACTAACGTATTTGCTGCATCCTTAAAGGATTTTAAGGATTTTGATTTTTTATTTACATAATAACTAACACTATCTTGAGAATTTTTCTCAATTTTGGTGAATTTTTTATGAAAATTTTGTAAATAGCTTAAAGCACTATAAATTTCGCCCTTCTGGATATAAAGAGCTGCATCTTTCTCAATGTAATTATAAATAAAATTGTTGATTACAATATTACAATTATTTATTAAATCCCTTAACTCCTTCTTCCATTGTAGGGTTAGGCCTTCATTTATTTTTTCCTGCAATCGAGCATTTAAGTCAGATAAACCAGTTTTAAGTTTTGTTTTTTCATGAGCCCATCGAGTTAGCAAATCTGCGACAACCAAATCAAATCGATCTAAATCATTTGAAATTTTTTCGACGGTCATCTTTAGATCTTGGTCAAATTTTTTGATAAGATGTTCAATAAGGTTGATACTTTTTGATAACATCTTTCCAGCTTCCAGCATCTCTCCAAAATCAACTTTAACATCAATGGGGTTTGCCATTTCCTTCATTTCTGTTTTTATTTCATTGATGTATTGTAGTAATTTCTCTTTAAATTTGAGGCGCTGAGTGATTTTCTGTTTAATCAGAGAAAGGCTTCGTTCCACATCTATTTTTTGTTCAGACCACCTTTCTAATAGAAGATCTAAATCGATATGAGAGGGCAAATCCTTAATTCGTTTCTCAATAGTAATCTCAGTTTTATATTTCCTCGAAAGAACCCCTCTAGTTCTAGAGATAATTTCTTCAATTACGCTATCGTCTAATTGTTTTTTACGGCAACTAGTTTCAAATAGGCGTCTGGTACGGGTATAATCGGTTTTGAGAGTCTCCATTTCTACTTTTATCATTCGCTCAAAATTCAAAATTTGTTTCAATTCTTGAGTGAGGGGAACAATTTCATTATGGTCCCTATTAAATTGGGCCTCTAATTTTCCAATAGAAATTAAATATACAGCGCGATCCTCAATTTCATCTTTTTTTAAGTTAATTTTCGATGCTAAGTAATCTAGTTTAACCCGACCCCCATGGAAAATAGGAGCAACTGAGAAAAGAACTCGTAAAATAAGTTCATTTTTTATTTTATCAGAATTGAGAGAGATGGCTCTTTTTAGTGAGTCTTGAAAAAGAGTCCATTTATGAAGTGTGATTTGAGATGTTTCAGGGAAGTTGGGAAATTCTTGGGCAGTTTTTTTGATAAAGGAGTTTATTTGATTATTAGAGCTTTTAGTAACTTCTTCAATTTTTGAGATTTTTCTTTTTATTTCTTTTACTGTATCGCCTACTTTTGGTCCTTCAACAAATAAAAGCAATTCTTGTTCCATGGTTTCAGTTGCTTTCTTCAACTCCGATATAATCTTCTCAACCAAGGAATTTAATTGCTCATTTTGATCTAATTCTTTTTTAGATAAAATCTTCGTCTCTAGATCGCTCTTGATGCTCACTAGTTCGTTCCGCATATTTTCCAATAGACTTTTTGACCAATTTTCAAAAATATCGTCTACTGTTAATTGGAACCCCTCTAAATAGGAGGCAGTATCCTGAATAAAATTGAGAACATACTGATTCGTTTCAGAAAGGTAATTTAATATCTCCTCAGTTCGCTCGTTCAGAGTCGTATTTGCCGTATTAAATTGGGTTGACTCGATAATAGAGTTAATAATATTTGAGAGGTCTCTCAATTTAAAATCAAAAAGCTCCCGTCTGTTCTTAATATTTTCCTTTAGTTCTTCTCTTCCGTTCAACTGCCCTTTCATGTCTTTAATTATTTTGATTGTGTTTTTTCGCTTTTTCATCCACATTGATTCAAGCCATTTTTCTAGGGGCTGGAGGGTGTTTAGTTGTGAGGCATCTTGGGTGCGCCTAAGTTCACCTGTAGCTTTGAATAAATTCGCAGCTTGTTCGCGAAGTTGTGGAGTAATTCGTTCGACAGAAATTGAAATATCGTCTAGTTTTCTCTTAATTTCATCTTTTTTCAGTTCAAATTTTTCTTCACATGCTTGTTGAAATAATTTTTGAGTATTATTTAGTTCAGTGGTTATGTTATTAAGCTGTTTTTGAACAAATTCCTGAAAATCCTCTAAATCCTTTAAAATTTTTACAATACGTTCCTTCTTTTCTATTTTTTTTAAATATTCTTTTTCTATTTGAAGGAGGGATTCTTTTGATTTATGATAAACTGAAACCCAATCTTTCATTAGATAGTGGGTGTATTCACCATTCAAATACTGGAATTTGGACACATTCGTTTCTATATTTTTGTTAGATGAGTTTAAAATTTCAAGAGCTCCCGTGATATCCCTTCTTAAGTGAACTTTCGCTAATTCAACTTCATTAAGATCAAGCAAATTATCAAGGTCAGATTTAATTCTTTCAGTAATGGGCTGGATTTGTTCAATAGTCTCCATTATTCGTCTTTGTTCAACTGGAATCTGTCCCTTCTCCACGGTAACTTCATGGTATGGAATTTGGGCTACTCTTACAAGTGCCTTACCTGGCAAGACTCCATTTAAAAAACCAGTTACTCGAAAGAATCGTTTATTCCATTTAATTTCACCGATTATGAATTTCTCCTTGATTAAGTTAGTAGCAACGGCAATTACACGTTGGAGAGCTTTAGAATAATCAGTAGCGCTGAATCCCTTAGCTATCTCTGATAGGTTAACTACATTTTGATTTACGATATATTTTACGATAGTTACCGCAATTTTCCTAGAGATTGCATCAAATCTTTCAACATATCTTTTGAATATATCGATGGTATCACGAATTTCGACGCGAAACCAGTCATATTTCATTAGTTTTTTAATAACATAGATAATCAAATCGAAACGAACATAACATTGTTCAGCTAGTTCCTCAATAAGAACTCTTTCAGAGGTATAGATTTCCTTAAGGATTTTCTGTTCAATAAATTCAACAAGTTCATTCCATAGAAGAGTAAAAGACATTGTGGCCCAAGCAGTTGTTCGTATATTTAACTGATGAGTTTCAATAGATTGGGCCGCAGAAAAACTTTTATCCTGCTTTTGGCAACTTCTCAAAAATTCGAAAATTTTGCCTTTATTAATATTTCTTAGTCGCTTGAGTATATATAAACAATATAATACCCAGAAAGAATGTTCAATCGTCCCAAAACTACCGTTTTGTTCTTGTAAACTCATAAGGTGATTGATTGACGTCTCATCAATATCTTCAATATGGTCTAGGAGAAGGAGCGAAAGTAAGCGAAACGCTTGTTCGCCATCCTTCTTTGATTTGGTTTTTGATAAAAAAGCCAAAATTTTATTCGCTTGAGTTGAATTAATATCATAGAGAAGTTTTAAACTATAAATTGCATAGTATGTGGATTTCAAAGAGGCCTTACCTTTACAAATTGGACAGAAATCTAAATTACAATGAGAAAAGCCACCATTTTTCTTTTGAAAATTGCTAATATTATTGAACATATCTTCATATTCATCGATTAAGATAATTTCTTGCTTCTTGATTAAGTAGAGTGTATTTATTGCGTAGAAAAATGAATGAAGGTCAATTTCAGATTCTTGTGAGCTTGCCGCAAACCCATTTATTCGTTTACAATCTAAAACATATCTCAATATACCTTCTTTATCGGTAGCATCCACCATATTTAAATAAGATAAAGCCATTACAGCCCAATATGTTTCCTCTAAATTTCCGAAACTTCCATCTACACGCTGATGTTTTAACAGGTAGTTTCCTAGTTCAAGACTAGGGAAAACATCAATTCGCTCAATTTGGGGCTTAACCATAATCATTGCAGTAAAAATAAGGTCACGGTTAAAATTAAGGTTTTGGAATTTTTTGCAACTTTCAAAAATAAGATTAAAGGATTTTTAAAAAAAAGAAAGGAGAAGAGATGTGTTCAGATCATTCTATGGCAGCTTCAAGTAATTCAACAACATCTTTGAATTCAATTGAAGCATTTTTTTCCTTTATAGCATCCATTAAATTTCGCCGACAGAAGGGACATGCGGAAACCAAAATATCTGAGCCAGTTGTAACAGCTTCTTCGATCCGATCAACTGCAGTCTCCATGGCAAGATCCTTGAAAGATGCCTTGACACCTCCACCTGCGCCACAGCACCATGCATTTTCCCTTGTTCGCACCATTTCTCTTAGAGTAATTCCAGGGATAGCCTCAAGAAGTCGTCGGGGTTCATCGAAAATTCCAACTTTTCTCTTCTTTCTAATAATATGACGTCCCATATGGCAGGGATCGTGGTAGGTCACTACTTTATCCAACTTTTTTGTTAGTTTTAGCTTTCCCTCTTTCAGTTGCTCGTCGAGGAATGTAACAAGGTGGTCTAATTCAAAAGGGAGTTCGCCAATCATCTTCGGATAATCTTCCTTAAATGTTCGATAGCATCCAGCACAGGAAAATATGATTTTTTTAATGCCTTTCTTTTCAATAGCCGCCACATTATATTTGGCTAAGTCAGCCGCTTTTTTACGTAAACCAGTCCGTAGTAAGGGGCTGCCACAACAGTATTCATCTTTTCCTACTAGCTGAAAAGGAATTTTAGCCTTATTCAATAATTTAACGGTTGCTTTTGCTAGTTCCTGCTCTCTATAAGATGAAGTACACCCTACAAAGTAACCAACTTCGGAGCTATCATCCAATTTTGCATCTTTAGGGAGCCAATCGAGGCGACTAGCATGGCTGTCGCCATAAGGATTATTTTCCTTATCAATGTTCTCTGAGAATTTCAAGTGTTCTGGTAAAGGCCCGTAACCAAGCTCGACCATTTTAGCACGAAGAGCTTCAATAATTGAGACATTATCCATCTCCTTGTACTCTTTACACTGAAGCGTACAAGCTCCACATGTTGGACAGGCATAGGCGATTTTTTTGAGCGCCTCAATATCTTGCGGTTCGATTTCTTCTTCGAGTATTGCGCGTCCAAGTTCGATCCGCCCTACGGCAAAATAGGAAATGAATCCATATTTCTTCCCGCTCGGGCAACAGTCTACCCATTTATCTAAGGTCCACCAATTGAAAACATTACAGCCCATGCAATGCCCACAAGTCATTAAGTCTTCCCTGAAATCTTCTAATTTTTCTAATTCATCAGTCATAAACAATACGCTCCTATGTTAATTCTTTCTCCATAGGAAATACTTTTCCTGGATTCATTATTTCGTTGGGATCGATTAGTTTCATTATATCTTGCCAGAGTTTTCCGTAGGTTCCAAGATCATCCATAACTAACTTCATTGGATTCAAAAAAGGCCTAAACCATCCATAAATCCCAATTTTGATTAAGTCTCTCAATGTAGCATAATGAAATTTTTTGACCATTTCCACTGATTCTTCGCGAGCACTGGTGTAAGGGACCTCTGCTTCGTAGTACATTGCTTGACCCCAAAATTGAGCATAGGGTGAGGCTAAAAGATCTACTTGTTCTCGCTTATATCCTGCTTTCTCACCGTTCTTCTTCATCATTTTAATGTATTCAGGGTATTTTTGTAGAGGACCATAGAATGCCAGTGCGTGGTAACTACCCGCTCGTAAAAATCCTAATATGTTCCTAGGATATTTGAATTCTTTCACGAAATTGGATGGTGGAGGAACTGGTTTCGGAGGGATTTTAGGAGGACTGGTGCTATTAATAATGTCAATTGCTACTTTTACTTTAGCATCTACAATTTCTTTTGGACCTTCGATCGTCATTGGTATAGTAAATTCTGGAAATGATCCGCGTAACTTCTCTAGTTCTTTGGTTTTTTTTGCAATGAGTTTAACGAGTGTGTATTGAGGTAAAACCCACAACACGGATGGAATTTGGGCATTCATCAGTTTTGGGATGCTTTTTATTGCAGCCTCAATCGTGTCATACCCTAACATCAACCAAGTCTCGTGTTCCCAAAGAGGATATAACTTCACGGTCATCTTAGTGCAGATTCCCATCGATCCTGGCATGGATTGGAATAATCCCATCAGGTCTGGTGAACCAGTGTACCGCCAATGTGGTGTTGAATTAGGGAATGCTGCAGATCCAACCTTTAGTAATTCCCCATTTGGTAAAACGATTTCTGCGCTGAGTGCGTGGTCTATCCCATCACCAGCATTTGTATGATAAACGCCTCGGAGGAGATAATTAGCTAAAATAGAGCCGGTTGCGGGAGCACCAGGGATACAAATTCGACACCCTTTCTCCCGGGCTGCGATTTGCAGCTGCCCGTGTGTCACGCCCGGTTCCACAGTCGCGGTCATCATCTCAGGATTGACCTCTAGAACTCGATTCATTAAACGTAAATCTATAACAATGCTTCCTTTCTTCGTGGGAACGCATAACCCTCGTACATTCACACCCCGACTTAGGGGAATAATTGGAATTTTCTTTTCATTCGCAATTCGCACAATTTTCTGGATTTCTTCTGTAGTTTTTGGTTGTACAACAATATCAGGTCTATTTGGAGTTACAAAAGGCCAATGCTGATCTCTTTCGTAAGCTATCAGAACTGGACCTTCATTAGAAACGTGTTCAGACCCAACAATTTTCTGAATTTGTTTAAAAACAGCTTCATCTGCCATTTTATTTAAACCCTCATATTTTTATTCAATTTTAATAAATTCTATGAAATCTTTTTCATTTAGATATGTAAAAGTTACTAGAGAGTATGTATTAAAATTGTTTTTGTTAATTTAAACTGAGTTATTAGCGAATTTTTCGGTTATAACGCTTAATACTTTAAATGGGAAGTGAATTTCTATTTTTTTGAATGGGAGGGTTCTTGAAACTGAGATTTATTAATATATATTATACAAAATTAAATGAAAAGGTTAAATTTTAAAAGGGATAGAATTATCACTAAATAATTTATTAGTATGTTCATAAGAATAGATATCTTTAAATGAACTACTTTAATTCAATAGAAACGCTCAAAATCTTGTGTTTTGATTAAAAAGCGTTGAAATCTCAAGTTTCTGTATTATCCCATGGAAAATTAGGAGTTGTCAGTTTGACAAAGAAAAAAGAACGAACTCTTCGTGATATAGAATATGGGTATGACTTGTTTAATATTTCAAAAAAGTTCCTCGCCACTGAAAAAGAGCGGGGCATTTACACTACAATGCGGAAAGTATTTGGTGTTGACCCAATGCTCGGCACGGACGCGAAAATGTACCGTCGTGGGGGTTTTAAACAAAGTAAGAGGAAGCAAGAATTTATGAAAATGGCGCATCAAATTGCAGTCGAGCGCGGGCTTCCAATGTACAATCGTGCTGTGGGAATACCACTAGGGCAACGGGCACTAGAACCCTACCTGATCTCAGGTACCGATACTTTTGTTGATTTTGATGATTTACACCATGTGAATAATGCGGCGATCCAACAGATGGTGGATGATATTAAGCGCACTGTTATCCTAAATTTAGATATTCCACACAAAGTACTACAAGTTCGTGCAGGAAAGGAGATAACTCCCGAAACCGTGAATTTATATCTTGAAACCATTCAACATACAATAGCTGGGGGGGCAGTAGCACAGGAGCATATGGCAGAAATCAATCCAGGGTTAACCAAAGATGCTTATGCGAAGGTAATCACAGGCGATGATGAGCTTCGAGACATGTTGGACAAAAGATTTGTAATAGACATCGATGCCCTCTTTCATCCCAGTCGAGCAGAAAAATTGAAACGTTCGATAGGAAATACAATGTTTCTGGTTGTACGGGTACCAACTATTGCAGTGCGGATGGCAGATGGGGGAGTAGTTTATCGTTGGGCAGCCATGCAATCAACAATGGCTTTTGTTTCTGCATACCGTCTTACAGGTGAAAGTATTATATCAGATCTTGCCTTTGCTGCGAAATCAGCCCAATTAATCCAAATGGGAGAGCGGACATGGTTTGCTCGTGCTCGTTCGCAGAATGAACCAGGGGGGTTTCCCTTTGGATTCGTAGCAGATTTCATTCAATGCGAACGAGACCTCGAAGCAAGAACCTTTTTAGATGCAATTCGTGATGATGTAGAGGAAGGAAGGAAATACCTCTATGCCTTATCAGAGGGGGGTGGGGCAATTGGCGCAGTATTATTTGATCAATATTGGTTATCATTTTATATGTCAGGTGGAATTGGATTTGCTACAACGGTTGCATCTGCAGGGTATTGTGGTAATGTACTTGAAGAGTTTGTAGAAGCTTTAACTGAGATGCTGCATAAATATACAAAGAATGTGAAAAGAATACCACCCAAGTGGGATACGGTTCGGTGGTTTGTAGATCTCGTGTGCCAGTATGGGATGGAGACTTATGAGAAGTTTCCAGCACTGACCGAGTTTCATTGGGGCGGAGCTCATCGCATCTCATTGATTGGTGATTTAGCTGCAAGTGTTGCGGGTCTGCTTACGGGTTCAGCGAGTTTGGGATTAATGTCGATGCACTATGCAATTGGTTTATTGATGAAAGAAGGTTGGCTTCGGACAGGTTGGGCAGGACAAGAAGTTCAGGATCATGTGGGGATTCCCTACGCCTGTTCATCTAGAATTGAAGAAGGAGTAGTTACGGAATTAAGGGGTATGAATTACCCAATGGCATCTTATACTGCAGGACATTCTACTGGTTATGTAGCCGCCGCAATGGGTTCAATGGTAGGAAGAGGTGCAGCTTTTTCAACAAGCCCTGTTGTTAAAGTCGCATTTGCCGATCCACACCTGATTTTTGATTTTAAGCACCCTCGCCTATCTATCGCAAAGGCAGCACTACGCCAATTCCAGCCTGCGGGTGAAAGGGATCTAATAATCGGTGTAAAATAAAATAGTGGTGATTTTTTGCCTACAGATCGAGAGATCTATGATGATATACCTGATGACATTTATTCAAAACCTTACCTTCCTTTCTGCGATTTTGTATGGCGTCTGCTAAGAAAGGATGGATGGAGCGGATTTTGGGACAGATATGATGAATTTGTTGAGGTCACCCTTGATGAATTAGTAATGCGAATGGAAGAAGCCATAGAACTTGCAAAAAAAATTCAAGATGGCACTATTACAAATCCAGAGAAAATTGTTTCGTTCTGGATCCTCCCACCCGTTCTTGTCGTTCGGGCGGATTTACAACAAGGGGCGATTCGGCTGATTTATGGAAATTCTGCAGACATTACCTTTATGTGCGCCCATGATTTCGATAAGGAAATTTAGTTTGCAATCAACTTCCATTTCGAGCAAGGCTTGGCCACAAATTACTGGTATATAAAACCAGGCGATGAATTGCTCGAACAACGACACATGAAACTAGGAACAAAGTTGAAAGATATTCCCAAAGAAATTCCAGATTTTCATGAAGCAGGGAATAAAATATTGGATATTTTAAAAGATATTAGGAATGAACAGGACCCAGAGCATGCACATTCGGCATATAACACCTGTATTTTTCTTTTAAGTGCAGGTGCAAATAATGGTGCCATCTTATCGAACTATGGTGAATATGCGTGGATGTGGGAGGGGATTAACAGTCACAAATGGGGACCTAAAATGGCGAAAAAGTATGATTTTCTTTCACCCCTAAAAAAGGCCGATTCTGCACACTTTTATGAACCTTGGCCCCCGATTTTTTATCAATTAACGCGGTTACCCCGTCCAATTTTTGTCAAGCGTATCGCGGGGCTGCTTACGGATTCTCAAATGTATTTTCAATATATAATGAACCGAAAGGGATATGATAAAGTAGCTCCAGTAAGCGAGACAATCCTTGAAATGTGGGAAGAGGGCGCACCCTCACCGCAAATGATTCTAAATCACGAAATGGCACCCTTTGGATACAAATATCCTAAAGGTGATGGACCTCGGATTCACTATTGGGACCTCGGATTAAAGGAAGAGGATGTATTCAAGGGATTTCTCACAAACATAAAATTTGATAACCAATATGAAAAGTTCGATGAGTCTAATCTAGTAAGTATTGGACATGGATTGGAAACTGAATTTAAAAAACAAGATGAAGATTAAGGAAAGGGATAAAATGGCGGAACCTGATGATTTCATCATAGTAACAAATCTTTTTAAAGAATTTGAACGAGGAGAACCAGCTTACCAAGACGTTACCTTCACGATAAAAGAGGGGAAATCATTTGGTATCCTAGGGAAAAGTGGTTCAGGGAAAAGTGCTTTGATGCATGCAATGCGAGGCACACCAGAATACAAGCCAACACAAGGTACCGTGATTTATCGCATCTCAGCGTGCCCAAATCCGAATTGTTTATATGTAAACTACCCATCTTTGAGCGGCACATCGTGTCCTAACTGTAATGAGACCTTAAAATTATTAGAATTAGATTTTTGGGAAGAAGCGTCCAAAAATTCGTCACAATTCCGAGCCTTGTATAATCGTATCTCAATTATGCTTCAACGAACCTTTGCGTTATTCGGTGAATTACCAGTGCTTATTAACATTGTAGATGCTTTAGAACGAGCGAATTATCCAGAAAAAAGACGCGATGGAAAAGCAGCTTCATTATTAACTAAGGTAAAAATGGGGCACCGGGCGCTGCATATTGCGCGAGATTTATCCGGCGGTGAAAAACAACGTGTAGTTTTCGCGATGGCTTTAGCCAAAAACCCATTAATATTCCTTGCGGATGAGCCTACTGGAACTTTGGATGTATTAACGAGTACTGCGATACATAAAGTGATGTTAGACGCCGTCAAGAAAGATAAATTAACCTTAATAGTGACTTCGCACTGGCCAAGTGCTGTGGAAGATTTAACGGATGAAGCAATATTGCTCGAGGATGGAAAAGTGATCCTTCACGATAAATCGGATATAGTCGCCAAGGAATTCATGAGCAAAGTGAAATTAGTTAAACCTGTAGAGCAGAATTTTGAAAAAAAGTTGATTTCTATAAAGAATTGTGTGAAGTGGTATTATTCATTTGATCGAGGGATCATTAAAGCGGTGGATGGTGTCGATCTAGATGTTTATGAGAAGGAGATCTTTGGGCTAGTAGGGCTATCAGGGTCAGGAAAAACAAGCCTAGCCCACATGATGGCTGGATTAAAAACAATTACCAAAGGTCAAATATTTATCCGAATAGGAGATGACTGGGTTGATATGTCAATCCCAGGGCCTGGAGAGAGAGGACGAGCCACAAGGTATATGGGAGTCCTACACCAGGAATATGCATTATATCCCCATCGTACTGTTTTAGAGAATTTGACGGGCGCAATTGAGTATGCGATCCCAGAGGAATTGAAAACTAATAAGGCTTATGCAGCATTAAAGGCAGTTAATTTCACAAATGCAGAAATAGAAAATATACTGTATAAATTCCCGGATGAAGTTTCAGAGGGGGAACGTCACCGTGTTGCGATAGCAAGAATTCTTATAAAAGAGCCTCGAATTTGTTTCTTAGATGAGGGAACAGGTACTGCGGATCCTATTACGCGAATGGAGATTGTTCGTTCGATTTTTAGCTCTCGGGAGCAGTTGAATCAGACTTATGTAATTATTAGTCACGATGTTGATTTCGTTTTGGCGGCGTGTGATCGAGCAGCGCTAATGAAAGATGGCCAAATATTGAAGTTAGGGAAACCCGCAGAAGTAATTGACTACTTTAAAGAAATCGAAACAAAAAAATGAAAGAGGGTATCATAAATGTCAGAGGAAAAGGATGAGAAATACGAATCTGTTGAATTAGAAGGACAATGGTGGTTTGAGGAAGAGTGGATTTTCCCCCCAGAAGATCCGGATGAAGAACCCTCGGTGTATCAACTGATGCATGATTTCATTATTAACAAAGTAGTACCTAATGCAAGATGTGTTGAGTTATCATCGCATTTTTTACCGCGAACAATCGTTATTGAGGCGGAACACCCAAGACGAGAAACCCAATATGCCAGAATTATTCTTTCACCCACAGATGTACGAGAAGGACGCCCTGATGTGGAGCCTGATTTAATTGTGCATATCAAATATTATGATTTTGTCCGAGTACTTCGAGGGGATTTAGATATCATGCAACCACTTTTTCAAGGTCATGGTTGGCTTATGGGTAATATTGTAACCGGTTTTGATTTGAATGATTTATTGGAGGTTGCAAATGGGCATGAACTAACCCCTAGACCAAGTTCGTGGCCTATTGGGCATCCTTAAAAAGAAGGTGAATATATGACAGATAAGGTAGATATTTATAACGATGAAAACGAGTGTATTGGAAAAGATATCCCCGTAAAAGCATTCAGCCCGTTATATAATCCTTATATTGCAAGTGTTATCCGTTTTATCAAACGGACTGCGTTTATTTCACTAGAACAACTGCAACAGAATTATCAAAAAGGGCGCTATGGTGAGATGACCGCCTTACGAAAAGATGAAATCCAAATGGAACAATATATACGAAAATGGAATATTCTCAAAGCGGCCCCTGAAATTGCAGAAAAGGTTAAAGAAAAAATCGCTCTGAATAAGAATTTTAACGGCGGAGAGGGGTCCGCGGATGTAAAACTGGTTATGGGCGGAAAACTTATGATGGTTACCCTACCTGAACGTAGAATTGATTTGGCAGCTTCTAGTGCACCATTATTTACAATTACAGGCGTTGCATTAGCACAAGCAATTACAGAGATTTTCGATGTTAATATTGATGATGATGCGGATGGGTGTACGTTGATAAAAACAGGTATCTTTGGACGGTTTCCACAGACGAGGGAATTTGGTTCAAATTCACCTCTTTTTGCGTTTATGCGCCCCCCACAGATGGAGGAAGGTATTGGAACCCTATTTCGTTCGATGATGGTGAATCATGTTGTGGCATTAGCTAAATATCGTACTTTTGATGCCGCTGCTTTAGCCACCATATTAGAACAGGCGGGACAATATGAAATGGGTAATGCCTTAGGGTGGTATGAGAGGTATCATTTACTTGGAATGGTATATCAAGGATTCAATGCGAATAATTTGGTTATGGATTTAATAAAGGAGAATGCGGAAGGAACAGTTGGAGATGTAGTCCAGAGTTTAATGAAACGGGCACTAAAGGATAAATTATTGTACTTAAAAAGTGATAAATATCCAACGGTACAACCCTCAGGATACCGTATGTATTCAACGAAAGATTATGCTTTATGGAATGCATATAGCGTCGCAGGAACTTTAGCGGCGGTCTGTGTAAATGTTGGTGCGGCGCGTGCATGTCAAGGGGTAAGTGCGGCAATATCCATGTTTTGTGATCTCCTATCTTTCGCATCAGGAGGTTTGCCAGATCCTGATGCAGGACGTTTAATGGGTACCGCTTTGGGTTATTCTTTTTATACGCATTCAATTTACGGGGGTGCAGGTCCAGGAGCATTTACGATGGATCATGTGATCACTCGACATTCAAGTGGATTTTTAACACCCTGTGCCGCGGCGGCCATGTGTCTTGATGCTGGTACTCAGATTTTCCAGCCTAAAGTTACTTCAGGTAATTACTTAAAACTCCGAAAGGATCTCCCACTCTTCACAGAGCCACATAGAAAAGCGGCGGAGGCAGCTTTAAGCATTAAAGATAAATTCTGAGGTATTAGAAATGGTTGAAGATTTTGATGAAATGAATGAAGAACTTGATATCTCAAAATTAAAACGGCGAAAAAAGAAGGAAGTAGCAAAAGATGATGATATCATTGCAGCAGCAACCTATGAAAAACAAATTTACCCAGGAATGGGAAAGGTTGCGGATCGCCGCCGAAAAATCTTAAATCCTGATAAACGATTGATCAAACTACGAGATTTACCAGATGATGCAATCGTCTTACTATTAGGGCATCGACTTCCAGGAAGTTTATATAAGAGTGTCCACCCACCACTTGACGAATTGATAGAGGAATACGATCCAGTTAAAGATATCGTAAAACCAACACCAGGAGCCAGAGCAGGAGACCGAATTCGCTTTGTGCAGTTCACTGACAGCTTTTGGCGACCACCATTTGCACCGTGGTTAAGGGCTCGTTATTATTTTTCGCGGCTTAGGGGTGTGGATACTGTAATCTATTCGGGTCGGGAGATTATGGAACTCAGGGAGCGCGATCTTGAAGCTGCAACAAAAATTCTAATGGAAACCGAACTCTTAGATCCCGCAAGAACTGCAATCCGTGGAATCACAGTTCATGGTAGCAGTCTTCGACTTGATGAAAACGGCCTCATGTTTGACGCAAGACGCCGCTATGTCTTGAATAAAGAAACAGGGGAAGTTGTATATATCAAAAATATGCATGCCCATATTCTTGACAAACCAATCTCCGTAGGAAGACCTTTCACAGAAGAAGAATTGGTGGATTTCGATGTTACATTTCGTTGGGATACTGAGATGTATAAATCCCGAACCGAGATCTTATCAGTAATTAATAGAATTCAGAAAGGGAGAGCTTTAGCAGGTTGGAATCCAGAAGCAGCAAATGATGTTTGATCTTTTTATAAAAAAGGATATAAAGTAAAAAGGGTGTTCATTCACCCGATACTCGTTTTTGATAGGCTTGTTTTCCTACCGGACAGACTGCTAAACATACGTTACATTGGGGGAAATCGCCTAAACGATTCGTCCAACTCTCGAACAAGCGAATTTGGGGGTACTTTTCTTCATACTTTGGGATCATGATAGAGGCATTTGGTTTTGCTTCAATCCAATCAAGGGGTGGTTCTTGGACTTTTGTTAAGCGATACCATCCCATTGTAGCCCAAAGACAACGATTGAGATTGAAATTGAATGGGGGGTAGTTTTCAGGGTCAAATGCGCGTGTTGGGCAAGATTCAATGCATTTTTGGCATTTTACACAAATTTTATCGGCATATTTTGGTCCATCTGGTTTTAATGGGGCATCGGTGAGTACTGCGCCTAGTTGTACTCGAGCACCCCATTCAGGGGTCAGTAAAAGATTGCTAAGACCAATATCACCTAATCCAGCTAATTGACCAATATATCTCAGAGAAATAACACCGGTCCATATATTTCGAGTTTCCTCACGAGGGATATCTGGCGCAATTGGGGTCGCGTCATATCCGAGCTTTTCTAACGTTTTAGTTATTCGAATAGCTATTCGCATCAATTCGTCGTTCATTGATTGTTGAACCTTAACATAATTTGCGTGAATGAGATCGTCCTCATGTTTCGACTCTACTGCGCTGTCAGGATATTTCAAAGCAAAAACTACAATTGATTTCGCATCCGATACGAGATCATTAGGATCGGCATGGCCTTGTGACGAGCCTTTAGCTTTTTCTGCATCAGCAATTCCAATTAAATCCGCACCGAGCTTTATTGTTATTTTTTTAATTTGCTCGGTTAATTCTAGATCGTAATCTGGCATTTATTCCGGCTCCTATTTGAATCCTCGATCAAAAACTGAAAAACCCATTTCAGATCCAATGGAAAAGAGCTTGAATTTCTTCTTCTTGGGAGTAACAATATCTAATTCTAATACTGGGAAGATGTAGATTGGATACTGAGGTTTATCCATCTTGCTCTTTTGTAGGTTTTCGTACGTCTTTCTTGTATTACTGAGCATTTTCTTGGTGTTTGAATCCAACTGAAAGCCCAATTGAGCTACAACATCACTTTCGTTAAGTTTATTAATATCTCTGATTTGAATTCCTTCTACTTTCTGAATTGCGTTAGATAATCGATAGCCCAATTCCTTTTCCACATCCGCTCGGAAGAACAAATACGGTACGATCGCACCAGATTCTTTGAAGGGTACGGTGCCAAGAGCATAATTATAGAAATTTCCGTAGCCTTTACACTTATCGCATCGATATCTTGCATTTGCTTTACATTCTGGGCATGGAACTTTACCAGTTCCGCCGCAAGTCTTACATTCGAGGTTTCCTGTGCCAAAACAGGTTGGACAGTTGTATTTGATTTTCTTCTGAATTTTTTCCTTACCGTTTTTAAGAATGTTAACTTTAACTTCTTTTGATCCAGTCCCATCGCAGTCCTTACAACGAACGGCACCCTTCGCCTTACATTTCTTACAGCCGATTAATCGGTCTCCTTTGCATTTCTTACAATTGATATATCCAGTACCCTTGCATTTTTGGCAATTTACCGGATCGAGCGTTTCAAATAGAGGAACCTCTGATTTATCTTTCCATTTCTCACTATCGACGGGGCCTGTAAATTCGTAAAACTTGACCTTCCCGACTCCTTTAATATCTGTCCTTTTCTCTTCAGTGGCTGATGAGATATCCACCTTTTTCTCAGATTCAAAGTAAAATGTAGTGAATTTTTCAACGTTTTGAACGCTTTCAGCCGTCGAAATATTTGATTTGTTAAAGGGAACACCTTTGATTTTAAATTTTTTTTCTAAATCCTTAGCTTTCATCTTATTAATCCATTTTTCAAAAACTTCATCCGTATTAGGAGATTTTACTGGCATATATTCGTCCTCTTTAATTATTCTTTTATAAATTAACATAATCCTTTCTTATTTTCAGCGATAATTTAAAAAATATCGTTGATCATGCAAAAAAGGTTTGAAAATTGATGTAATAATTTATTAGAGTTTTATTAATAAAACGGTTTCTAAGCTTTTTGGGGGACGGACAACCCAAAAGATCATTTTGTGAGGAGAGTTTCCAACTTCGTTATATGTTTTTTTATAAAGTTGATAGTGGGCAGGACTTCAATATTCGTTCCTTTTACTATCTCAACTACAAATCTTTCGGATTCACTCTTAATTTCCATTAAATTTTCAATAAATTGTTCCTGACTTTCCGTTGATAGTTCAGAAAATTTTTTATCCATAAATCCACCCCTTTTTCACTTAAAAATGATTTAATTGTTCTTAAATTTCTTAAAATCATAAAAGTTCATCACATATATCATTAAATCCTTCGAAAGGTTTAATATCATGATCCCAGTGTTGTAAGAGAGTTCCATACATCTCTATGAATTTTTTGTCTATTTTATTCATTAATTGAGTGATAGGCTTTTGATTACGTACGGTAAGAGAATCAACAATATAGACCGATTGAAAAATGCCATGATCTTTGACAATGAGATGAGTTTTACTGAATTTCACATAATCCAGTTTATCTTCGGGTTTCAATAATTTATTCCCTTGTAAGAGATTAATAAGGGCGCTAAAGGCACCGATAAATCCACTGATATTCATGGAGAGTTGTTCAAAGATAGGAACATCTGTTTTTGTGCCCCACTGGAAAATAGGACAATTTGATTGCGTCATCATGAAAAACTTTATTGAATTCTTAGCTGGCATTTAAAACCTCACTCTATTTTCGAGTCCATCCCAACTTCTCAGCTAGTTCTAATAATAATTGGCGGAGTGCTTCTTGAGCTCCCCAACCTTCCAATGCAGATGCATTCACAAATGGATACTTTTCAAATGTACTATCGTAAAAAGCAATAGTTTTTCTTATAAACCCGGCTTTCCCCTTATCAGTCTTTATGAGATCTTGTTTATTGCAAATAAACACTGCGGGGATTTTTGGGAGTTCGTCACCTAAGAAAGATTTCAACTCTTCAAAAGCAGTAATTATTTTTTGAACGCTAGAAAAATCCAAGTGCAATTGAAGCAGAGCACTATCAACAAAGAATAAAATTCCTTGTACTCCTATGGCGGTGGCCTGGCGTAATGGATAAAATATCTGCTGTCCGCATGTGTCAAATAAATTGATTATAATATCTTTATCACGGGGACTATAATCGGCTTCTTGGTGAAACAACATTTCCCCCTTATCATAATCAGGAGTTGCTATTAAAATCCCAAAGTTAGTGTACATGGATGTAGGAATCATCTGATCCATAGCTAAATTCCATGCTTGTTGCTCCTCTTTTGTTGGCATCCGTTGCTGCTCTCCGAGTAAATGGCAATTTTTAACCAGCAATTTTAGGGTGGTGGTTTTACCGGCACCACTAAGTCCTGATAACATGATTTTAATGGAATATGTCATTCTTTTCCTCCTTTCACAAATTATTCACAGATTTCTCTATTTATATCATAAAAACTCGCTAAACTGTAATTTTATAATATGATTATATCAAATTCGCCAATATATTTGTTTTTTCTATTTAAAAAAAAGTGAAGGATTGAATAATTAAGTTTTTATTGAAGAATTAAGAATTTAGACAAGATACATGTCGCGGTTCACTTTCAAAATCGTGTTAATCGGTGACCAAGCCGTAGGGAAAACCTCCCTTGTCCTGCGGTATATAAATGACACGTTCAGCGAACATTATATATCCACAATTGGTGCTGACTTTCTAATAAAAGATTTACACTTAATGGGGGCACCAGTACGATTGATGATATGGGATCTCGGTGGTCAGGAACAGTGGGAGGGAATTCGGGCGCGATACATGCAGGGTTCGGATGGTGTTATTCTAATTTTTGATGTCAGCAGAAAACAAGACCTTGAGTATTACATCTCTAATTGGATCAAAGAGGTTAAGGATTTTATAGGGGAAAAAGTACCTATAGTAATTGTAGGGAATAAAATGGATTTAAAGCCCCAAATAAGCCTCAAATATGCAGAGAATTATGTGAAAAGTCTAAATTATCATTATGTTGAAACGAGTGCTAAACTAGGAACCCATGTTGAAGAGATGTTTCAGAGAATAGCATCAGAGATCGTTCTGACAAAAGCAGAATACGTTAAAAGACTCAAAGGAATACAGGATACAGACATTTCAGATATTTTCTCCAAAATGAGGAGAGAGAAATGAATGATTCATCATGTATGGCTAATTAGTCGAAGCGGAATATGTGTATTGGATAGAAATTACACAGGATTTCGCGTGAATAAACAACTTTTTGCCGGCTTTCTAACAGCTTTGAGTTCGTTTGCCACCCAATTAAACAAAAAACTTGATTTATTAACGATGGGTGATGTCAGTATCTTTTACGAGTTAGAGGGTAATTTAATTATCGCGATGGCCGTTGATAGCGATGACAATGATAAAGAAATGCGGCGGAAGATTAGAGAGATCCGAGAAGAATTTTCGTTGAAATATGGAGTTATACTCGAGGATTGGGATGGAAATCTGGCTTACTTTGATCCATTCCTTAAAGATTTGGATCGTATTTTAATGCTTGATTGGAATTTTGAATATAATGCGAAAATTAAATCAGACGAAATAAAGCCTGAATATCCCACGAAAGCTGTGATTAATATAAGCCAGCGAGGAATGGATTTATTTCAGGCATTAAGAGAAAAAGCCGAAAAATAAAGATTTTTCATTCATTCCAATTTTCTATACATATTTTTAGAGATACGAACTATTTTTCCCGAGCTGTAGAATTGGTTAAGAATATTCCGTGCTTCTCTTTTATCTTCAGCTTCCATTCCAAGAAGTTCCATTATTTGAATGAGCGAGAATTCAATCCCTAGCTCGTCTTTTATCTGTTCCCATAAGCCCATGAAGAAAACCTTCTAGCATTATTGCTTAATTTACTACCTTTTTTATAAAAAAGTAAAAGAATCTAATCTAAAAAGTTATTGATGTGTTCATATTTTATAAAAGAGATTTAATCTTTTAGGAAGGTTTGTTTTATGGGAAAAGAACTCGTGGCAGTAATTGATGCGGGAACGACAGGTTTGCGTACAATGATTTTTGAAACTAATGGAATTGAAATTGGTAGGGATTATAAGGAATATCAGAGTTTTTTTCCAAAGCCTGCATGGGTGGAGCAGAATGCTGATGATTGGTGGCAGGCAGTTATGCTTACAGCTCAAAATGTCCTCAAGAAGAATAGCATTAATGCTTCAGATATTATTGGAATCAGTGTTACAAATCAAAGAGAAACCATTGTTCCGGTAGATGAAAACGGAAATCCTTTGAGGAAGGCTCTGGTTTGGCAGGATCGTCGTACCATTCCTGAATGTGAGAAAATAAGGAACATAATAGGAAATGATAAGATTTATACTATAACGGGGCTCACAATAGATCCTTATTTTTCAGCATCAAAAATTCTCTTTATAAAAGTTAATCAGCCTGACATTTTTTCACAAACCCACAAGTTCCTGCTTGTTCATGATTTCATAGAAATGAAATTAAGTGAGCGATTTATTACTGATTGGTCCAATGCATCCAGGACAATGCTATTTGACATTGAAAAACATGATTGGAGTAAGGAAATTTGTGAGACCTTAGAAATTCCAATTGAGAAAATGCCTCAGTCATATCCTTCTGGTCAGATTATAGGGGAAGTAACAAAAGAGGCGGCTCATGAAACGGGATTTATCGAAGGTACTCCAATTATTAGTGGCGCAGGGGATCAACAAGCAGGAGCATTAGGATTAGGGGTTGTGAGTAGAGGGCGTTTGTCTTGCACGACTGGTACCGGTACTTTTCTTATAGCCTTCTTAGATAAACCACTTCGAGATACCCATAAACGGGCGCTTTGTAGCTGTCATGCAGTTCCTGAGGCATGGGTGATGGAGGCATCCATGTTCACGACAGGGGCTCTTTATCGGTGGTTCAGGGATCAAATGAGCGAGTATGAAAAAGACAAGGCAAAGGAAGAGGGAAAGGATCCGTATGAGTTATTGAATAATCAAGCTGCACAGTCGCCACCTGGGGCAAATGGAATTATTATCATCCCTCATTTTGCAGGAGCGGGTGCCCCGCATTGGAATCCCCATAGTCGTGGAGTTATTACGGGTCTCGCGCTTGGGCACACCCGGAATGATGTGATAAAAGCAATTATGGAGAGTATCTGCCTCGAAATCCGCAAAAATATGGCGGTATTGCGTGATTTGAACATTCCAACCAATGAGGTGCGGGTTACTGGTGGAATGACACGAAGCATGGTCTTTAATCAAGTCCAGGCAGATGTGTATGGTATTCCAGTCCTATTGAGTTCGACAGAGGAAGCGACTGCTTTGGGAGCAGCAATGCTTATTCTGAAAGGAATGAAAATTTATAAGACTTACGAAGAGATTGCAGACAATATGGTGAAGATTAGTGATACTTTGAAGCCCAATCATGAAAATCAAGAAAAATATCTGAAAATTTTTAACATGTCTGAAAAAATCTATAATACCTTGGAAAAAGAAAAGCTCTTTCAAGAACTGAGTAATATCTAAGAGTTTGGTATTTTCAGGATTCTTCAATTTTTTTTATGAACATTAAAGGGAAATCAAGTTCCTTCACGTGTTTCATACCTAGATGCACTTGGGTATCACCATACTGAGAAATTATTTCCAACTCAAGTTTATCGCCTGTTAGAACAGAATAATCATAAGTATGGTCGTAGGATCGTAGAGTGTCTTCACTTATATTTACATTAATGTTTTTGATAAAGGGCTGGATGCCCATAGTTTTTTCAATCGTTTCTTTTATCAGGGGAACAAGTTCCTTGGTGATGGGAATTCCAGTAAATTGATGAAATATTGCACCTAAAGTGATTGCACCTTCAAAAATTGCCCGGTCTCTATCGCTTACCTCAGTTCCAAAATACTTCTTCGCTATCGCTTCAAATTTTTCCATAATAGAACACCTAGTGAATAAAAAAAATAGATGTTAACTCTTATACTTTTAATTATAAATAATTCATAAAGGTGCTGAAAATAAGTCTCCTGAAGAAATTGAACCTGATACCACATTACATTTACGAAACGATCGTGACCACATACAATATAGAAGATAAATCACCCAATGCGGCCCCAATGGGGATTATTTTTTTAGATGAGACGCGGGTGATTATTTCACCATTTAATTCGACCAAAACATACCGAAATATTGTGGAGTATGGTTGTGCAGTAATAAATTTTACTTATGATCTGGAATTATTTTTTGAGAGCGCATTTAGTACTACAAAACCAAAACTATCATTAAATTACTTTAATCCGGCTGCAAAAATAAACGCGCCCAGATTAAATAATAGTATAGTATCTATTGAATTCAGATCTCGTGAAATACAGAAAGGCAAGGATCGTTCTAAAATCACGGGGGATATTATTACGTGGGAAATATCAGCAAAACCTTTCCATCCAATTAATAGAGGATTTACGCTCGTTCTAGAATCTATTATTCACGCGACCAGAATTGTATCATTTAAGAACGACACCGAGAAGGTAAGAAATCTTAAAGATTTGATTACAGAATATCAAATTATTATCGAAAAAGTGGCTCCTACTGGAAACTACTCTAAGATTATGACCCAAATTCAAAAAATAATAAAAAATAAGAATTAGGGAACTAATTTAGTCGTCTTACATCTCGGGCAATTATAGACTTTAGGCTCTTTTACAGTGTAACGCTTTTCACATGTTGGACAATAATAAGAAAGTTTAAGGGATTCATTGCAAACGGGACAATCGACTTGTGCGAATTCCTTTAATCCATACCATTTTTTACAGCTGGTGCAATAGAATGTAAAATGAACCATCTTTGGTTTGGTAACTTCTTCTTTTATCTCTGGTTTTATTACTTCCTTTTTCATCTCAGGGATTTTAGCCTGTGCCTCTGATACTTCTAAGGTAACATCTGGGGCTTCTATTTCCTTTTCACCCTCAATTAAGAAGAAATTTAAATCAACCTTTTTCGGAGTCTCTTGAGATTTTTCTTTTAAAGCTGCCTCAAGAAGAGCTTTTCCCTCTTCCTTCGTGAGGACTTCTTCTTTACTCACTGTGTCCTTGGGAACTGCAGGTCGTTCAATTACTTCTCTTGGCAGAGGGCGCCGTTGGGGACGGGGGGCCTTTTTTCGCCTCCGAGTGGCAACCACCACAACTGCTAGAGCTGCTAATCCCACACCAATTAAGATGAAATAGATAAGTAAGTCGCCACCGGGTGGAGAAGCACCAGTGACCACAACGGTCTGATTGGTCGATTGTGGACCGACATTCCCTGCAGCATCTACGGGAACTATATAATAGATATATGTTCCAGCGCTGGGAACAGTGTCAATGAAAGCGAGAGTTGTTTCATTTCCAATATTAATGCTATTACGATAGATGTAATAAGTAATAGTTGTGTTGTCAGTTGCGGCAGACCAAGTTAGAACTACTTGGAAACCTATTGTATTTACTCCTGAAAGATTTGAGGGCTGGGTGGGAACAATTGTATCCACAATGATAATACCAGAAACATTGAATGAATGTCCTGCATTGTCAAATATTGTGATGGTGATTCCCCAAACGCCATCGGCTATGACCGAAGCGTTTAGAAAAGCCCAGGTAGAATTATCGCCTAGATTATTTGTGAAGGTTGCACTGCAATTCGTGTTTGTAATTGAAACGTTCTTCACACCAGACCCACCATCGAAAGCTGTTCCGTTAATCCAGATATACCCACCCACAGCATTTTGCGGAATTACAGTAGCTGCATCCTGCGCACCTTGGGGCGGATGTAACTCCACTCGGAACGTGCAGTTGAGTAAAAATTGATTACCCACTTGGTCAGTGATATTAATACTGATCCAATAAGTCATATCTATTGGAATTGAAGAAGTATTAGTGAACGCCCAGCTTGAATTTGAGCCCAGATTGGCACTCCAATTGTTGGGCGCGGTTCCCACTCCTACGACTACTGAAATTGATAACAAACCAGATCCCGTGCCATCGCTTGCGGTTCCATTAACCCATATCTGAATAGTTTCTTGATAGGTTGAGGCATTGGTAGTCGGAGCTTGTGATCCTGAAGGTACAGCATTATCAACAAAAATCAAACAAGTGAGATTTCTTGAATTCGAAAGCAGATCAACGAGATTAATTGTAATTTCCCAAATCCCATCAGCAATTGAAGAGAGGTTATTAAAAGCCCAACTTGTATTTGTACCTAAATTTCCACTCCAATCAGATATGCCACCTGTTGTATTTGAAGATATGATAGTTATCGCCAAAATACCAGTCCCATTACCATCTGTAGCTGTGCCATTAACCCAGATCAACCCATTGATATCGATTGCCTGTGGTGACTTCGTTTCATTATCTTGACTGCCTTGTGGAGCATTTGCATCCACGGTTACGTATGTCTGAAGTAATCGAACATTTCCCAACTGATCAGTAAGAACGAGTATGATCTCCCATGTTCCATCATTAATTGTGGAGACATTATTGAATGCCCAACTTGCATTTGTACCGAGATTTGCGCTCCAAGGTGAGCCGCTGTGATTAGTTAAACCAATGGTAATGCTTAGAAGTCCTACACCTGTACCGTCAAAGGCAGTACCATTAATCCATATTAGACCATTTACAGCATTTTGGGGTTGACGAGTTGGGATATCTTGGGCACCTAAAGGAGCGGTTGCATCTACAGAGAGAGAGCAAATAATGACGATTGAATTACCAGCAATATCGGTAATATTTACATAAACTTCCCATACACCATCAGATAGTCCAGTTGTGTTGTAGAAACTCCAAGAAGTATTCGTATTTTGGTTGATACTCCAAAGCGCGCCCGTGTGATTTGATCCCTGAACCCAAACATTGACTAAACCAGAACCATTAATATCACTTGCAGTACCATTAACCCAGATCCGCCCTAGAAGGTCAACTGTCTGGAATACCTGTGTATTAGAATCTTGAGTCGCATTAGGTGCTATGGTGTCAACGAAAATATAACAAGTTATATTCCGTGAGTGTCCGAGTAGATCAGTTAATTCAACGGTTAGTTCCCAAAAACCATCACTAATCGCGGATACATTATTAAAAGCCCAGGAGGTGTTGGTTCCGAGATTGGTGCTCCATGGATTCCCGGTATGATTCGTCCACACAACAGTTACACTCAACATTCCTGCACCAACTCCATCAGTGGCTATACCAGTCACCCATATATAACCACTGGGGTCTGTAGTTTGGGGTAATTGAGTTCCAGTGTCCTGAGCTCCGGTGGGAGCGGTTGTATCGATATTCACAAAACACGTAATATTCCGAGTATTCCCCAGCTGATCGATTAAATTGATAGTAATCGCCCAAATTCCTTCATTGATGGCAGATATATTGTTGAAAGCCCAGCTCGTATTTGAACCTAAGTTTGCACTCCAAGGTGAGCCAGAATGATTTGTACCCACAATTGTTACATTTAAGAGTCCGATTCCTAGACCATCAGATGCGGTACCATTAATCCATATAAAACCGTTTGGTGCATTTTGTGCCAAGGACGTAGCGGCATCTTGAGCCCCGGAGGGTGGACTTGTATCTACTGTAATGTAAGCTGTAAAATTAATAGAATTAGATGCATCATCTGTAATATTAACATAAACTTCCCATACACCATCTAAAATTAGAGTGAGATTATAATTCGTCCATGGACTATATGTTTGTGGAGTTCCAAGAATTAGACCAAAGCCCCATATCGCTCCCGAGTGATTTGAACCTGTAATAGTCATACTACGCACCCCTGAGCCATAATCACTCGCACTCCCGTTGACCCAGATACGCCCGTTCATATCAACGGTTTGAAATGCTTGCTCTACTATAGTTTGTGAGGCGTTTGGTGCGATCGTGTCGATGAAAATATAACAACTTATATTCTGTGCGTTACCAACTTGATCAACTAGTGTGATAATAAGTTCCCAAATACCATCTGAAATAGCAGAAGTATTCCGGAAACTCCATGATTCATTAGTCCCTAAGTTGCTGCTCCAAGAAGCACTTGTATTGGTCCAGGCAAAAGTGACATTTTGCATCCCAACTCCTAAACCATCTGACGCAGTCCCATTTACATAGATAAAACCATTGGGAGCACCATTCTGTGGTGAACTGATGTTTGTAGAACCGTCCTGAGAACCTGTTGGAGCTATGGTATCGACATAGACATAGCAAACGATGATGGCAGAATTATTGGCAAGATCTGTTACGTTAATTTGGATTTCCCACAATCCACCAGCCATATTACTTGTAATATAAAAGGCCCATGAATTAAGAGTGCCTTGATTTGAACTCCAACCTGAATGATTGCTCCATTGGATAGTTACATTCTTCATACCAAATCCAAGATCAGAACATGTACCATTTACCCACACACGTCCATTTGCATCACCTCGTGTTGGCACTTGTGTAGCGGCATCCTGACTCCCAGAAGGTGGATTGATCTCCACTGTCACTTGACAGGTTAGGTTGTACTGATTTCCTGCGTTATCTATTATTGAGACAATTACTTCATAATAACCTCCGAGAGAGTTATCCGCAACTGGGGATAAATTATAGAACGTAAAAATTTGGTTGGTTCCAATATTCGCACTCCAATCGGTTATCCCGCCAGAGGTATTGGAAGATATGATTGCTACTCCTACTACTCCAGAGCTGGGAGATGGGTCAGTTGTGGTCCCATTAATCCAGATGGAGGGGATTTTTTGAATAGTTGGGGTGGTGGTGTTAGCCCATTGTGACCCTGAAGGTGCAACGTTATCCACGAATACCTGACAGATTATTATTGCAGAATTATTTGCTAAATCTGTTACATTTACCCAGATCTCATAAATCCCTTCACCGATGGGAGTGTTATTATAAAAAATCCATGAATTAAGGGTACCTTGGTTAGTGCTCCAATCGCTCCCGTTTGTGGTAACACTTAGTACTCCAAAACCATCATCGAAAGCTGTACCATTCACCCATATTACACTACCACGTTGCGGGTTTGAGATATTGGTCGAAGGACTTTGTGAACCATAGGGGAGTTCAATTTCCACGGTAACTCGGCAGGTTACATTCCTTATATTCCCAGCATTATCCGATATCAAGATAATAATTTCGTAAAAGTCATTAAATTGATTATCTGCAAGGGGACTGGTGTTATAATATGCGAAATTATTACCACTTCCAACATTCCCACTCCAATCAGTAATCCCACCGGAGGTGTTAGACTGGGTGAGGGTAACCGATTGGATCCCAGAACCATTTCCGTCTGTATACGTCCCATTAATCCAAATTGTGGATAATTTTTGAATCAAGGGTGTTGAAGTATTAGCCCATTGGAAGCCAGAAGGAGGTGTAGCATCAACATAAATAAAACAATTAACGATTGCAGAATTGTTGGATAAATCGGTGATATTAACACGCACTTCCCAATAACCTTGATCGATTGCAGAAATATTGTTGAAGGCCCAATTTGAATTGGAACCTAAGTTCGCACTCCAATCACCGGCACCACCCGAAGTATTCGCCCACTCGACAATGACGTTCTGAACACGAATGTTATCCGTGGCAGTGCCATTCACCCAGATAGATCCATTCGCATCGCCGTTCTGAAGATTGCTGATATTAGTCGATGGACTTTGAGTGCCATTTGGAGAAATTAGATCAGTTCGATAAAAGAGTATGGAAAAATCGTCCATAGAGGTATTTAAGGCCGAAAACGAATTGAAAAAGCTTGTATCAATGCCATAATTTAGACCACATGTATAACCAGCAGCTACATCAAGATAATCGTAATTGAAGATAATATCACCAGATTCAAATAGAACGATTTCAAATGAGCCTATCTGTCCTAAGAAGAGAGAATCGTAGTTCAACCACTCGATAACGACGCGATTTGGGGATGTCAAATTTCGTACATATATGTCGCTGGGGCTAAAGGCATATAGATCATCCCAATATGGTGCAATCATGTAGGGATGTGCACCAGAAGGAAAGGGCACATTATTCCCATCAGTATCATAAACAAAGCTGGCGAATCCATTAGTGCAAACCCAAATCGAATTGAAGGACTCGTTATAGAACTGAAAGGCGAAAGGTAAATTAAAGAGCTGCGCCTCATTATCTATGAGATCTAGACTAGCCATTATTCCAGGTGTTGCGTCAACCCATTGATAACTCCAATCTGGTACCATAATGTAATTGTGTAGGATATTTGCCTGAACCGTCAAATTGAAATAAGGGCCATCGCTAGCTGGGAAATTTCCATCCCAGCAGTTAAAAGTGTAATTATACGTCCCGATGTTTAAAGTAGTATTACATTCAAAAATAGTTCCATCTACATAGTTAATATCGAGGGGGTTTTGTTGCACCATAGAGTAGATGGTTCCATTTATTGTCACATTTACATAATTAGGTGCGTTATTATCTGCATCTGTATAATTCACCGTAAAGGTAAAAACAGTGGAGTTACTCCAACCAACATGTGGATAGACTTGCCCATTAGTTAAATTGGGAGAATAGGCATTAACAAAACTCACATTTATTCCAAAATAGGTGCTGGTTGAATTTGAGAATTTCCAATCACTACATTCAAAGGAATAATTATAGAGCCCTTGTTGTAAATTAGGCAAATATTCATACCAACAACCGTCTGTGTAATTTAAATCAAAGGGATTTTGTTGCGTCATGGGGTAGGGGGTTCCATTTATTAAAACATTGATAGATATGGGTGGATTATTATCTTGATCTGTGTATAGGACGCTGAAATTGAAGAGAGTCGTCGTATTTCCAGTCAAAGGTACAACAGAACCAGAAGTAAGCTCGGGGGTGTAATCATTTATGAGTGCATTAGTATCAACGAAATCGAAGGTATAGGTAAAAGTAGCAAAGAAGTAAAAGGTTCCGTTTAACAAAATTCCCGATTGTTTCTCATACCACAACAGACCTCCGGGAGTAGTTAGATCCTCAAGTATCCAAATATCTATAGATCCATAATTTGGAAGATAGATAGAAGTTTCTCCAGATACATTAAATATGTGGTCATTTTCAAGAACAACCCCAATTGGAACTAAATCACCTAGGGCAACAGTATTGTTGATCCATGCAGGTGAGTGGTCACCGCTACTGAACCATCCAACCCCTACAACATTTGATATGACCCTATCTGTGACATCTTCATCCCAATTCTCACCCCAACCTACCCAAGTTAGGTTGTATATGCCACTACCAAAATAGGAATAAAGGAAACTAGAAGGTCCATTACCTAATGTAGAGGAGGTGATGGTGTGGTTGGTATACATACCATCAAATAATTGTGTCTTTTGTACAAGGGGTCCAGTTATGGGACCGAAACTTGCTGTATAATTGCTATCCGAGCAGTTAAAATAGTAATTATAGGTTCCTAAATTTATTAATGTAGTATTATAGGTATACCAGCATCCATCTCTATAGTCCGAATCTAATGGGTTCTCTTGATTCATCGAAGAGGTCGTTGTATTTATCGTTATATTCACGGAGACGGGAGCGCTGTTATCAATATCAGAATAATTGACTCTAAAAACAAAGATGGTACTCGAATTATAACCCACTCCAGGATCTACCTGCCCATCACTTAAAACTGGTGCGTTAAGATTGAGGCTAGTTACATTGATACCAGTATAGGTGGGTGTGGAATTGGTGGAGTTCCAATCAGCGCACTGGAAGGAATAATTGTATAATCCTGGTTGTAAAAATGTTGGATATTGATAAACACACCCATCGGTATAATCTGTATCATTGGAATTTTGCTTCGCCATGGGATATGGCGTTCCGTTTATTAATACATTAATGTAAAGGGGAAAATTATTGTCTTGATCAGTGTAAATTACACTAAAATTAAACAGGGTAGTTTGATTTCCGTTCAAAGGTACAACAGTTCCCGAAGTCAATTCTGGTGCATAATCATTTGTAACATAAGTGAAATCGGCATTTGTATTATTAAAATCAAAATTATAATCAAAAGAGCCCATAAAGACAAACGTACCGTTTAGCAGAATGCCGGTACTTTTTTCATACCAAGCAAGTCCACCAGGAGTAGTCAGATCCTCTAAAACCCAGATTTCGATCATGCCAAATCCTGGAAGAAGATAGGTCAGATCAGCTGAAACATTCCAAGTATGTTCAGCTTCCAGAATACTCGCAATTTGAACCGTATCACCGAGAGAGACGGTGTTGTGAATCCAAGCTGGAGTGTGAGAGCCACTAGAAAAGAACGCCCCTACCACATTTGATATGATTCTATCTGATACATCTACATCCCAAGTCATACCCTGACCAAGCCAAGCCACATTGTATATTCCACCTCCAAAATAAGAGTAGAGGAATGTAGTGGAGGTATCGCCTAAAATAGAGGAGGTGAATGCGTGATTAATGTACATGCCATCAAATAGCTGCGTCTTATTCACGACTGGACCTATTAAAGGACCGAAACTTGCGGTGTAATTAGCATCAGAGCAGTTGAAATAAAAATTATAAGTTCCTAAATTAGCTAATGTTGTAGTTAATTCATAGATACACCCATCAACATAATTGCTGTCACCAGGATTTGATTTATTCATTGTTGTGGTTGTTGTATCAATTGTGATGTTTACATAAATAGGAGCACTGTTATCTGTGTCTGAATAATTTACGCTAAAGGTAAAAATAGTACTGGAATTAAATCCCGCCACAGGATTCACCTGCCCGTTATTCAGCACGGGAGGATTGAGATTAAGGGTACTAGTCACATTTAAACCTGTGTAAGTGCCTGTTGAATTAGTATATAACCCATCTGAACATTCAAACGAATAATTATACGTTCCGGGTTGTAAGGTAGTTAAGTATTGGTAAAGGCAACCATCCGTATAATTTTTATCTGATGGATTTTGCGGTTCCATTTCATAGGGGGTGTTATTGATTAAAACATTAACGTAAAAGGGAGTGTTATTATCCTGGTCGTTATAAACGACGCTAAAATTGAATTGTGTTGTTTGATCCCCTGTTAATGGTGAGACATTTTCAGTTGTTAAGTAAGGGGTGTAGCTATTCGTTTGAAAAATTATGTTTGTATCCATAAAATCATATGTAAATGTATCAAAACCCAAATCAAATGACCCATTCAATAAAACTCCATAATTTTTTTCGTACCATAATTGAGTACTAGAAGCACCAGTATCATCCAATACCCATACATCTACAAGACCATGACCTGCCAGAAAAACGGTGGATTCCCCTGATACATTACAGGTTAGATCCCCTAAACCGTGATTTGAAAGCTGAATCAGCGTTCCTAGTGAAACATTCGTAAATATCCAAGTGTGATCATGATTCCCATTACCCGGAGGAAGAACGCCCGAGGAATTAGCTATCACCCGATTATTACTACTTACATCCCATGCAGTAAGTCCCACATTAGTAGCAAACCACTGTACATGGAAACTAGTATTGGAATTTTGAGTGTAAGTATAGCTTGAGTTACCATTTCCCGCAAGGGTGGTGCTTAAGGTGTGATTTATGTACATCCCATTAAATAATTCACATTGAGAAGAGACCAAAGGAATTTTGTGCAATTCATATGGCTTTTCGGCACTTCCACCGTTAATTAGATAATTTAAACCGAGAATATTAAAAATAAAGATTGTTAAGAAAACAATCGCATAGATCTTTTTAGCATGTTTCATATTTTCATCCACCTACACCATTATAAACTAAAAAATTTAACATTAAACCTTCTCAACATGAGTTATATTCCCTTTTATAACCTAAAATGGTGTTTTTATGTAATTGATGTAGTACTAATCTTAATGAGAAGTATATTACATATCACTAGGTTATCACTTATTAATGTTTAAGAAAGGTGGATTCATGCAATGACAGATTTAGAAGGCTTAACAAGAGTTCTCTTGGATAGTGGAATGAAGGAACCAGAAATCATTGAGAAATTAGTGATGGAATATCTTTTCTATAAAGATATTTCAGAGAGTGAAGCAGAAAAATTAGCAAAAGCTGTTATTAAAGAAGTCCAGAATAGTTGTAAAAAATTGGTTGATTCAGAAATTCAAAACTTATTGGATTATCCAAAAGCAAGTATAACGATAGGGAAGCAGGGAGTAGGATGTAGGGGATGGGGAGATTTCTTTGTGCATAAGTTAATAGCGGATTTATCTGAAACGAAATTAAAGCCAGAACTTTCACCTAAATCCCTAGATGATGCAGGTGCAGTCATATATCAAGGTGATCAAGATGAGATTTTTATTGTTTCAAAGATGGAGGGTATGCATAGTAGACTAAGTGATTATCCGTTTCTGGCGGGATTCCATGTCACACGGGCTGCATTACGGGATCTATACGTGAAAGGAGCCGAACCGATCTCAATTATGGTTGATATCCATTTGGGAGATGATGCGGATGTTGGGAAATTGTTCGATTTCATGGGAGGAGTAGCCACAGTTGCCGAATTAACCAATACACCAATAACTGCGGGGAGCACATTGAGAATTGGTGGAGATATGGTAATTGGAACTAGAATAACAGGGGGAATTGCAGCAATTGGATTGGCTAAGAAATTATTAAAACGTCGGGATATCAAATCAGGGGATGATGTTTTAATGACTGAAGGAGCGGGGGGTGGAACAATTACAACTACAGCAATTTATGGCGCTATGCATGATGTAATCAAAGAAACATTTAATATAAAATTTCTTCAAGCTTGTGAAATTCTCTTTCAAAGTGGTTTAATTCCAAAAATCAATTGTATGTGTGATGTGACCAATGGCGGATTACGAGGGGATTTACATGAAATAGCATATGAAGCGAAAGTGGGGATCACTGTTGAGGAAGAAAAAATCAGGCCTTTGGTAAATAAAAAAGTCTTTGACATGTTAAAGGAAAGGAAAGTGGATTATTTAGGTGTTTCACTGGATGCGTTATTGATTTTTTGTCCACCAGCAGTTTCAGAAGATATATGTAGTCAAATTCGAAAAGTCGGAATTGAAATTGAAAAAGTTGGTGAGGTTAATGAGCAGGATAACGAGATCAAGTTAGTAATGGAGGATGGAGAAGTAAAGTTATTTCCGAGATTTCGTGAAAGTGCTTATACTCCCGTAAAACAAGTAGTGGGAGAAGAGATGGACGAAAAAGTGAAGCAGAATATGGCTCAAAAAATCGAAATTTGCGCCAAGCAGGCTCTACAAAAGAGAGCGAATTTCGTGGATTTAATTAAAAATCAAGAACTCAGAGCATCTTTATAGTTCTCTTACAGTTAGGGCAAGCACTCTTAATTTTAATCCATTCAATTAAGTGAGGACGATGTGCAGGGGAGTTGCAGTGAGGGCAATAAACGATTTCTTCCTTTGAGGGATTGATGATTAAGTTACATACCATACAGCGAAGGTGCAACGGTTTCTTTTTAGCTAATTCCTCTGGTTTTACCCGAGGCGCAAGCACGACAGCTTTTGTTATAGGATCAATCTCCCCACTAATAATTTTGTGTGAGATTAAATCGACCAAGATACTTTCTAACCGGTCTTGGGGAACTTCCAAATCTCGAGATAGATTCTCTAAAGGGACTTTATAACCATAAGCAGGTTGAGCAATATCATAATATTTGTCTAAAACATGATTTATGATATCTCTCTCACCAACAAGATCGAGAATTTGTTTCTGAGCATCATTAAATCTATTTTTTAAAGCTTTAAGTTGATCGTCCCATTTCAGTTGTTTTGCTTCTATAGGGTACTTTTCATATCGACTGAAAACTAGTTGTACATGCTCATCCTTATTCTTCAGCTCTTGGGTTAGAATTTTCTTTTGTTCATCCAGTAATTGATGAATTCTATCAGAGGGATTGCTGAAATGTGATTCAAAAAAGTTCATCGCTTTATTATGGTACTCATTTAGTAATTTTTCGAGAAGTTCCGTGTTTTGTTTTATGAATTTTTCAATTTTATTGAGTAAATGAGGGACGTGTTGCTCAGTAAACTTATTTTGCACATCTGAAACGGAATCTTGAAAGTCTTTCTCGGTTATTTCTAACTGTTCTTTCCATTTATCAATAAATTTATGGACTTCTGAAGATAAGGTTTTATCTTGAGATGTTATAGTTATTAAATTATGATGTTGCTTGAATAGGGTTTTTGAATCTTTTTGGAGGCTTTCAAGTTCTCTCTCAATATTCGCGAATTTTTCTTGTGAAATCAATTCTTTTATGGCAGAAAGTCGTTCTTGAGATTCCTCATTAAATTGTTCGAGATCATAGAGATTATCCGCGATTACTGCAGTTTCAAGCTGTTTTTTCAGCGAACTTAGATTCGTTTGAATCGTTAATTCGTTATTAGTTAGTTCCTTTTGCCATTTCCAAATTAAACCATATTCTAATTTCGATAAGATAGGTTTATGTTCTTCTAAATCATGTCTTTGTTGCTCAAATTCAGTAGTTTTTTGCTCTTCAATTTCCTTATAGACTTCCTCAGCCATGATAAGCATCCGTTTCTCAATCAGAGATGCTAGATTTGAGGTCTTTTGCTCGATTTCAGTAGCAAAATTTTGTAACTTTGAAATATGCTCATTAACAATACCAGTATAAAGTTGTGTAGTATGAAAGGTAAGCAATTTAGGAATTTCATCCTGTACCGTCTGTAAAAGAGATTTCCATTCAGTAATAAGATTTTTTAATACAGGTTGTAGATCAGGAGATAATTGATCCAATTCCTTGGATTGGCTGTCTAGCTCGGATTTAGTACGAGTTTCTGTGCCTTTTATTATTTTTTTGGCTTCATAGAAAGTCTTACTTTCTAATAATTCCGGAAATTTAGAAAACTTCTTAAATGTATCGCTTTTTAATCTTTTCAATTTTGTAATATTCTTTTCAACAGCCTGTTTTGATTTAGCGATCCACTGGTCAAAGCCAGAGTCAATTCCTTTTTTAATATTCTTTAATTGATCTAATGCTTTCTTTCGGCGGTTTTTCCAATCCCTTTCAAAATGATGGAGATGTTTCAGGAATAACTTTTGATTGGGATCTAATTTGTCCTCGTTTCCAAAGAAATTCAAACTTATTTTTGCAGCTGAATCTTCAATTTGAGTGAAAGATTCCTTGATTTTATTACTAAATTGAGTATATGTCGTATCCGCTTGGTCAAATGCCCTTTTTTTAAGAAGCTCTGAGACAACTAAATCAAGAGCTTCGATTTTATATTCAATATTCTCAGGAATTGTCTTTAATAATGAAATTATTTCTGCTAAATGCACGTCAATTTCGGTATCAGATTTTAAACTCGAATTTGTTGATTCAATAATTGTATTTATTTGATTAAGAGTGGTTTCAATATCCGAATGTTTCTTCGCACCCGTATTTGACAAAAAACCTCTCACCAATAACTCACAAATCCAACTCATTATATGAAATACTCGCTTTTTTAGTTTTGCATAGGATATTTTTAAGAGAAAATCGCGTCTATTATTATTTTAGAATAGTTTTCTTTAGCGATCATTAAGGTGGAACTTCTGATATGGAGCATCGGGCACGAGAAGGCGATTTTATTGAGACGGCTGACGGACTGATCTTTGATGTGAAGGGAATGATTCATCCTCCTGAGAGGATTATTGCATTCTTACGATATTATCCAGAGGAGAGCGGGAAACGATTAAAAAATGGCATAAGGTACAAAAAGGTATATGATCTGGAAGCTCGCTTCGATTTAATCAGAGAAAGATATCCGCAGTATTTATTTAATGATAGAATCTCGGGAGAGATTTTACAAGCGATTCCAAAAGAGAGAATAAAGGTTATTTTTCGTCCAGCTGAGTTAGTGAAAAAATTGATTTCTGTAGATGGAGAGGAACAATCTGAAAGACAAGAAAGCTACCTTATGTTACAAAACGCGTTAGAATTAATACGACTGATCAAAATGGAAACCAATATCAACTATGAAGATATGGGTATTTCTGGGTCATTTCTGGTGAATTTAGATACGGAACAATCGGATATTGATTTAGTTATATATGGTTCAGAAAATGCTTATCGGGTAAGAGAGGGGCTAGATTCACTGTATCAAAGCAGGCCCGAAATTATCCAACCTTATTCAAGAAAAAATATATCTAATCTATATGAGTTTAGAGGGAAAGAGTCCAAGATTCCTTTTGAAATTTTCTTAAAACTAGAACAACGAAAAAAATTGCAGGGCATTTTTAGAGGAGCAGACTTCTATATTCGTTGTATTAGGAATTGGAGTGAAATCGAGAATAAATATGGAGATATTCATTATAAGTTCATTGGATTAGCAACTATTCAGGGTATTATTTCAGATGACTCTGAAGCGATCCTAACGCCATGTAAATATCCAATTGATTCTTCCAAGATTGTACATGGTCCTAAGATTTCGGAGCGAATAAAAGAAATTATTTCTTTTCGTGGAAGATTCTGTGAACAAGGACTGACGGGGGAAGAGGTTGAAGCGAGAGGTAAATTAGAATTGGTAAGATCCAAGAATAAAAATTATTATAGACTGTTAATTGGAACTTTTAAAAGTGATTATTTAACAGTTTTAAATATCTAACTGGAGTTGTTACTTCTGGATCAAGTTCCCTTAGATCGGGATTTTATTCAAACGAGAGAGGATTTTTTCTTCTGCATTGTGGGATATGTTCATCCTTCGGACCGCATTCAAGCGTATTTAAAGTATATACCATCGGATTTTGATGGGAAATGGAAGTTTAGGAATCAGAATCTAAGACGGGTTTTACCGTTCTATTCTGCACAAGCAGTTTTAAATACATTTCAATTTCTTGAGTCAAATTATCCCCAATACTTATTTAATGATAAATACACCGATATGGTGTTCTCTGCTGTTCCTCTATTACATATAAAACATTATTTTTCAACAAAGCGAAGATTGAAAGAAATTTTAGAATTACCCGATTTAGATCCCCTCCAAAAAAAGCTGAAAACACTTATTTCGATGCTATCAGAATTATCCGATTTACCACTATCCGCTTTTGGGATTACAGGCTCAATTCTATTAAATATTCATAGCCGTAAATTCTCAGATTTAGATATCACAGTTCATGGATTTGAAAATTCCATTAAAATTAAACGATTGATGAAGGATATTTTTGAACAGGGTAATCCGCATATTTCACGCCTTGAGAAACCCATTGCGGAAAGATGGCAAGAAGATAAAGCTAAACGGTTTGGATTAAGTAAAGAGGATGGAAAACTATTATTTGAACGGAAGTGGAATATGGGGTTATTTCAAAACACTCGCTTCTCAATACACCCAATAAAAAATCCAAACGAAATTGATGAGAAATATGGTGATAAAACTTTCATTCAAAAAGGAAATGTGGAACTTCAAGCAGTGGTAACAGATTCAGAAGCTCTGTTTTTACCCTCGAAATATAGAATTGCGGAGGTTAAAATTACAAAAGGAGAAAAAGTCGATAATCTTCGAGAGCTTATTTCATACGAGGGATTATTTGATGCATCCGTTGAAAAGAATGAATTTATAAAAGCAAAAGGACAATTGGAATTAGTAAAAGATAATATACTAGAAATTGAATACTATCGAGTAGTAATTGGTTCGAATAAAGGAACTACAGACGAATTTATTCTTAAAATTTTATAGAGGAAATAAGAATGTGTGAATTTAAAATTATTGTTTATGAGTTAGGCAAGAAGGAATATGTGGCAACTGAGGATGTAAGTTTCATAAAACTCCAAGAATCGGATGGAACAATTCTTTTAAAAGGATTAGGGGTTCAAGAAAAGGTTGAGACTGCAATAATCAGAGAAGTAAATGTATATGCCGAGGATGGAGCTACGGCAAAATTATTTAAAGCCCCAATTATAGGAAAATTTGTAAAATTTTTGAAAACCCTCGAAGCAGGAGCTTATAACTCAGAATTAGAGAAAAGCTGGACAGAGTTTGTGGGCGAAGGAAATAAGATGCTTGAAGAAATGAAAAAGAAATGAAAAAAATTACCCCTTATTGCCGCGTAATTCTTTTTTTAATTCACCAAATGTAGTCTTCTTTTCTGCACAAGCATTAAAAACATGCACGCTTTCCATGTTTTCAACACGTAGGAAAATATTGCTATCTTCAGTAAGATGTGTAAATTTTTCTACTACTTTCTGTGCCATTACACGCAAGCTATCCTCAACAAAAAGGGGATTTAGATGGGCCAAACGAACTAATTTCCCTTCATCAGGTCTTTTTAAAACATCATGTATTATTCCAGACATAGAGGTTTCAATTACATCTGTGATGGATAATAAATCTATTTCTCGCTCTTTTCTTAATTCTATGCTTAATGTGCCTTTCGATCTTTGACTATGAGATGCTATAGGAAGAATATTTAATAATTTGTCTATTTGACCGGATTTCAATTTGAAGTCCTCCTGCCGTTCAAGAATCATTTCCTTTGCGTAAGATTCCATTAACTCCTTAGCACAGGGGCAAGTGCTCATACCTTCCGCGGATGCACCTAAAAAAAGACGAGTCTTGTAACCATTATTCACGCGTTGAGATATCGCCTTTGAGAACACCTCATAACCCTTTTGACGTTTACCAAATCCTTCCTGGAGAGTATCGACGACTAAAATCCCCTTTGAAGTCACTTCGGATTGGGCTGAATAATCATGTTTATTCAGAAGGGTTTCAGCCATGGTTTTACATACGCTCTCGAGACTGGAGTAAGCCTGATAAGACAATTCATCAATGACATCTTCCACGGTCTCACTGCTTCGGGACATATGAATCCCACGTTGCTGTTTAGGAAGCATGACGAATGCTGAAAAGAGAGGGGAAAACTCATAAGCTTTATTCCCGTGAAGGATCTTAATCCTTTTCCTGAGATTAATAACACCGACTTTATCAATGGAAATCATTAATTTTGGTGGTTGGCTTTGTGTATCTGGTAATTTACTCATTAAAAAACCTCTGCGAATTTAAGGTCTTGAACATAATCTTTCCCCAAAAATAATGCGATCTCAGCACGTTCTAATTCTCTTCCTAAATAAAGAATGTGGTTGGGATCATGAATTGTAACTATACTTAAAATCTTTTTCCCGAGAGCTTCGGCAGAGTTACCTTGAATTAGAATATGAGGCGACGAGTTTTTGTACTGAAGAACAGATATCATTTGATTCTGATGATCAAGCCAAATCTTAAAGTACCCTTTGGGGTCTGGTAAATATTTTTCATTGGATTCAGTTACTAAAATTGAATGATCAGGGTGAATAAAACTAGGGAAATCATATTTTTTCTTGTTTTTTGCACGAAGTAAATGAAAGGGAAGTCCAACTGGAGGACGATTTTTATATTTTGCAAAGAACGCCATTTTAAGACCTGTACTGAGTTCTTCAATTGTATTTCTTGTTTTATTGCTATATTCAGTCGTTAAAATTACTGAAACGCCCAATTCAACTGCTATGCATGCAAGCAGTGCATTTATACCAATAGAATCGGCATCAATTATTTCTGAGACATTGCCTCCTCCAAAGAGGAGGGGAATTTCAGCATCTTTTTTCCGAAATTGTATGAACGTTTCAAGTGATCTGATAAGACCTGGAGATATAGGGGATTCAAGTAATGGATCTACAAGCAGGTTCTTAAAGCCATATTTGTTTGCAGTGCGAATGTTTTCCAGTAATAAATTTACACGCTTTCCAGGAGATTTTGGGAAAATACCGGTCCTTGTATTAGTGGGGATAATAGTGAAAATCCTATCTTTGGGAAGGTTTTTTAAGTCCTCAATATTCCCTGCATCCAGACTTAAAATCAGATCGGCGCCTGCTTCCACCGCCGTTTCAATTTCTTCAGGCTGCATGCTATCAATACTTACAGGAACTTCTAAAGCCCTTTTAACTTCCTCGATGATATTTCCTATTTTTTTCGCATTATTTTGTCCTACTACAACACCAATATCTAGCATATGTGCTCCTTTTTTTACATAGTCCTTTGCCTTGAAGAGAATTTTCTCCATGGATAGTTTTGGGGCATCAACAATTTCTGCTAGAATAAGTGGATGATAATCAATTCCGATTTTGTATGATTTTAACTGATAAAAGGGATGTGAAGGAGTTGAGTTTAGTAAAGTGTCTAAAATTTGATTATATTCTTCGGATCCCTGATTAATCATTAATTTATCTGCAGGAATAGTCTTCGATAATTGAAATGGTTCCTTTAATATCAAAGGAAGGTCACTAGCATACCTTGGTCCTTTGTATGTTGGAATTTTAAGTGCATCTTCAATAGCCTGGGTAGACCCTTGCATGAGGCCTGGAACAATAATCGAATCAAATGTTGAGAGATTAATTTTTTTCAATTGGTTAATTATAAATTCGGGAGTAATAAAAGCGGCTATTGAAATGGGTAATTTGAATAATTTAACGGAGTTAGTAAAAGGTTTGAGATATTCCTGAACAATCTCGTAAGCCATATTTCCTGTAAGAATTAAGAGACTCAAATGATCTTACCTTCTTTTTTTTATCTTTATAATCAAATATACTTTTTTTTGCAAAATAACTTAAATTTAAAGGCAATCCAAAATATTATATGTTAATAAATGCTTTAATGAGCTTAGTGTAAGTATTTGGAATGCTTAAGAAGGTATTTCATTCATGGTTAAATCAGAACCGGAGAAAAAAGTCGAACGGTTGTTGAAAAAACAATTCGCTTTCAACAGGGTAGAGATTAAATTTAATAATAAAAGCATTTTAATAGATTACCTGACACCTAAGAAAGCGGTCGAACATGCAGTTGCATATCTTTTTAAAGTAATAGAGCATTTCAAGTTTACGGGTTCAATCTTGAATGATGGGTCAGAGAAGTACAGATCCATCGATATTAAAAGGTATTTCGCTAATCCAATATTTAGAAGCGAACTTTGGAATATTGAGAAGAATTTACTCCTTTATGGTGGAACTGTAAAATATGGAGGGCGAGTTTTCATTGAAATCGGCCCTTCTGAATATAAGGGGCGTCTTTTAATAAAGACGAAGACTGCTTGGCAGAAGGATGATAATACAAAAGCATTGGACTCTCTAACGGGGTCATTTAAGTTGAAAATCCCGCCCAAAATCGCTAAAAAATTATCTGAAATGATTGATGAAAAAATTGCTATCGATAAAAAAATCAAAGAGCAGAAACGAGAAGCATTCTTAGAAAAGAGAAAAGAAGAACTTGAGGGGAAAATTAAGCAAGAAAAAGAAAAGTTAGCTGAGTTAGAAGAGCAGGAGCGCCATAAAGAGGAACGAGAGAAAAACAGAAAAATGCAGGAATGGCGTAAGCGGAATAAGTTATTTCCAATCGCCGATTTAGCTTCCATTAATTGGGATAAACGATGGATGGATGATTTTGACATTATTACTGATGGAATTATGAAGATAAAACTAGAGACCCTTGAGGATGAAGAATATTTAAGAGATTACTGTGATAAGATCATAGATTTCATTATAAGTCTCGATGTTTATACGATAAGATCGGACCCAGAAATTAAAAATATGATGGTCAGACGAATTCATGAGAGTAAGAAATTAACCATTATGAAATTGATGGAGCCCGAAATCGTCCATACTCCAGGAGATAGTATTGAGGCAAGTTTGCAGGAACTAATCGCGCAATTACCAACAGCACCTATTCGACCGGTTGTAAAGTCAAAGCCGGTTCCCGTTGAGACAGAAGAGGAAGAAAAGGAAAGGAAACAAAAAGAAGTCCCACTATTTGATTGAGAGATGAATTAGTTTTTTACTCTATTTTATATTTTTCGAGTTCTCTAAAGTAGATATGATCAAGTACTGTTCCTTTAGCATCCAAAAGCCGCATTGTGTTAATTAATGGTTCAAATTTTCCATGAGCTAATCCATTGGCGATGATTGCTGCCCCCTGGGCGGCTTCTTTTGCTATTTGGACTGTGGGAAGACCATTCATCCGCTGGACGGGAGCAATTCGTTCTAGATTGGTTTTTAATTTATTGTAAAAACCATCAATTTTAGCTAATCTTCCGGATAATAGGATTTCCTTGGGATGTTTCACTGAAATAAGCATTGCATTTACATCTTTTAGAATACCCTCTAAAAGAAATTCCTGTGCTAATTTAAATTTTTCATCGGTTTTGGCTAAAATTACGAACTCTTCAGGACTTAAATCTTTATAACCAGCAACATAGGAGGCACCCCCACTATAAATTGTCCTCTTATAAATATTATCAAAGAGATAGGCCAATTCACCATCTAGTCCTCCACAAGCTTGAAATCCAGCACAACCTTGACTTCCTCCAATTCCATCGACAATTTGACCTTTCTCAATACCCAATGTGGCGATGAATCCAGTTCCCATCTCAACTAAAATGAACGAGGACTCGGGGTAATTGATGTTTAGTCTAGCAGATTGATCGTAAACACCTAGAGCAGCACTACAAACTTTATCTGCAGTCCCCATATCAATCTTATTTATTTTCCTATGAGTCGGAACGGTTACTAGTAACTTTACACCTGGAATAAAATATCCAGTAAAGCCATTATCTTTGAGTAGTCGCGCGATTTCTCCTAATCCAGTAATTTTTGAGGAAATTTTCTTTTTAACTGTTAGATAAAACAAATCTTTCTCCGATAATGCCTGAATAGGTGTATTTGGCAATCCATGACCACTTGGAGCAACAACTAAGTCGAGTTGTTTGAGAGATTGAAGTATTTCTACGACAATCAGAGGTTTTTCAATCACACGTTTCGTTGGGATTGATGTATCTAAAATAATTTTTTCGTTTTCGAGCCCAACAAGACCCCATGAGTCGGTCCCAGGGTCAATTCCAACTACGCGGACCATTTTGTTACCCTTTTTTTAGCACGTCACATCTATTTTCACGTACAGGTATAGGTTTTAAATAGTTTCTAAGGAATTTTTAAACTGATGGATACCACGTCAGTTTTAGGATTTTGTGATTTTCAAGCAATCCGAGAATACGTTGAGAATAGGGAACCTCTCTTACGAAATCTCTGGAAACGAATACTAGAAATTTCAGATCAGAATGTGATGCTTGGAAGGATACATGAGAATCACCTTTTAGGAATTTTTTTATGGTTCTACAACGTTAAAAAGGAAAAAATCAACACCGAAAGGTTGGAAGAGGAATACGAAAAATTTTTTCAGAAGGTATCCAGAAGCACAATTAGTACCTATTTAAATCAGTTAGAAAAACAAGGAATTCTCTCGAAAAAACGACAGGGGAAACAGGTCTTTTACCGTTTAACTCATGAACCACCTATGAGTTTGCACCCTATTTATCTGGTACGGACTTTCTGTATTTTACCATCATATCTTTGTCGAGTGTCATTTTTCGCTAGAACGTTAAGGGTCGATAGAGAGGAGAACTTACGCTATCTCTTGGAATTGGTTAATTTCAGTTTAGTTAAAAACCGAATAGAAAAATGTATTTTATGTCCCCTTGCGATAAGAGAAGAAAATCAGGAAAATTTGGAACAAATTATAAATATCTATCGAACAAAAACTGAGCTTCTTCCAAAGGAATTATTGAATTTCATCAACAAAGATCTAGGAGAACTGTCGATCTTTGGGGGGATAAATATAATCGGACGTTGGGCAACAATTCTGGGAAAATTAATGAATTACGCCCAAACTTATAAAAAAGAGATTAAATTTCAACGTGAAGTCTTGTCACGAAGAGAAAAACTGTAATTTAAAAGCAGGAGATCCATTGAATTCTCATTTAATTATTTGCCAATTATATAGAAGAAGTTTTGAAATTAAGAAGCAATACTTCACTTTGGGATTTCCCTTAGATATCTATGAAGTGATCATGAGTATTCAAGCAGCTTTTTTCCTATCACATCAAATCCGAAAATATGTAGATCTTTTTCTGGTTTTTCTGGATGATGACCTTATAATTCAATATGTAGGGAAGAAATTAAGATATTTAGGTCCTGATGAACGTTCAATTGGTATGTTATTAATGAAAGCTCTTTCAAAAAAAGATCAATTAGAGGTTTATCAAAAGAGTCAATCGACGCCGGGGATTTGGATATTGAAGAAAAAAATATCAGATCTTTTTTTGGAGTTTAAAGAGAATTGGCAAGTAATTCTGGTTGATAATGATTCAATAACGGAATTAGAAAACGTATCTCAGGAAAATTTAGTTGTAATTATACCAACGCGGAATTTTGATGTAACTCTTATGAAAAATATCACCACAAAATTGCCAATTCTAAAATTTGGGATAAAAGAATTACCACAAAAGATGCGAAACTCTCTGGCTATTTTAAAGTTTTATTCTCATTTTGAAAAATTAAAGGGGAATGAGAGCTAATTATTTAAATTTCATTTTCTTTAAGCCGGGTACTTTACCGCCGGGTAATCCAGGACCGCCACCGCCAAATCCAGGGGGCATACCTTTCCGTAAACCGCGACCTTTACCGAAGCGTTTTACCATTTTTTTAACCATGTTGTATTGTTTAACGAGTTCTTTAACATCACCAGAAACGGCACCGGAACCTCTGGCGATCCGCTGCATTCTCGAGCTCTTGATAATTTTTGGTTCGTTTAATTCAGCTTCAGTCATTGAGTCCATAATATATTTCCATTGATCGAGTTTCTCCTCTGCCACATCTTGGAACCCTTCTGGTAATTTAGCACCCAATCCCATCATTTGTAAAATTTTACCTAAAGGTCCCATTTTACGTACTGATTTCATTTGCTCATACATATCTTTCAAGTTAAATCGACCACTTAAGAAACGTGCTTGTAAATCCTTTGATATCGGGATTTCAGCATCTTTAATTTTCTCCAGTATCATATTTAAATCAGGAATGCCGATTAGTCTGCCCACATAACTCTTAGGAGCGAATTTCTCGAGATCATCGACCCGTTCTCCTGTACCTATAAATTTAATTGGCGCACCGGTAGCTGCTACTGCAGAGAGAGCTCCACCACCTTTCGCGGACCCATCCAATTTTGTTACAAAAATCGACCCAATCTGAGTCGCTTGGTTAAAGGCATAAGCTTGTTTTGCTGCTTGTTGTCCGAGTGTCCCATCTATAACTAGAATAATTTCCGCTGGTTTGATAGCTCTTTCAATTTTTATCATTTCCTTCATTAAATCTTTTTCATCTTTATGTCTTCCTGCTGAATCTACAATAATAACTTCTTTTTTCTCCTCGATGAATTTTTTTACGCCATTCTTGGCTATTCGGACGCTATCTTTGGATTGAGGTTCTCCATATATGGGGAGTTCTATTTGCTCGGCAAGTTGAGACAACTGATCATAAGCACCAGGACGATAGGTATCGGCACACACTAAGGCCGTTTTGAAATGCTTTTTCTTAAAATACAAACCTAATTTTGATGCGGATGTAGTTTTTCCTGAGCCTTGGATACCGATCAATAAAATAATGTTAGATTTGCTTGCTTCAATATCTATGGGGTAAGATTTTTTTCCTAAAAAGTTGGTAAGCTCATCATACACGACTTTCATCGTATAATCACGTAAAGAAATACCAGGGGGACGATGTTCTTTAGTAGTTCGTTTTCTTATTCTTTCACTTAAACTATTTACTAATTCAAAATTAACATCAGCTGTCAGAAACGCCCGCTGTAAATCTACAATTAATTCTTCAATTGCTTTCTTGTCAACAATTGGGAGTCTGAGTAATTTCCGAAAGGCATCGTTAAGCTTACCACCAAAGAGCTTTATTTTTATCACCTACTGGTAACCAAAGAATTAGTTATTAATTAATTATACCTAATAATTTATAAATGTACTTTTTGTGAATAATAAAATGTGAGATTAATAAAAATTAAATTTAATGAATTTATTAAATAATATGATTAAAGTGAACAAACCATTGACTATTATTGGAATAATATTACTAATTATGGGGGGAGTAGGAACGTATTTCTTTATAGAATTTTGGCTTGCAATCATATTTGGAATTACACTAGTTGTAGTAGGGATTGCTGTGAGTAGTGGAAGATTTTCTAAACGCGCAATAGCTGATAATTCTGCCATTGAGTTTTGTCCTCATTGTGGATCCAGTATAAAGAAAGGTTCTAAGTTTTGTGGTTATTGCAGCGGAAAATTATAAAAGTTAGATTTTAATATTGATTTCGGGATTTAATAAACAGGAGGGGGCTTCTCGTAGGAAGGCTATGCTTGCTAAAGCACCAACTTTGCCTCTTTCGCCTGTAATTTCAATCAAATCTATGTTTAAATCTTTAGCAACTTGATCAGTTTCTGTGATACTAACCTCTTGTGTTCGCACTCGGTTTGCAAATAGTTTTAATCGTTCGGGAACAATAAGTCCTCTCATAACAGCAATTGCTGTATGTTCTGAAACGGTTTTATAGCTTAGGAAATCACGAATATCACTTAAAACACTTTCATAATCGGATTCACGAATTGCGAATTCAATAAAGGAAGCATTATTTCCAAGGGTTTTATACTGAATATTTGGATTTAAGAAGACAATTCGATGGGCAATACGATAAGTATTTTTCAAATTGTTCAAAAGAGATAAAGAAATTGCCCATGTAGCTCCTTCCTCTAAATCATCGGTATCGTCAATCCCCACAGTAATGTGTTCTAAAGCGGGGGTATAGATTTTTCCTTCGATATAATTTCCTTTTTTCGTATGTTCTATGCGTCTAACTCCCATTGCCCCACCCATGGTTTCAGTCACAGAGTAGGCGGGTCCACCAGTTGCCTTAATGATTTGGATAATTTCATCACCCTCAATTGAAATTTCCTCAATCCCAACTGATGATTTTGAGCCGAGCCCTTCTAACGGCTCTCGTCCGATCTTCGCTAATTCACGCAAAAAAACGCCATCATGCCTCGTATTAATTATTACTCCACCAGTTTGTCGGTGGGCGTAGGCACAATAGGTAGTACATCCTTCACTCCCACAGTGATGATAAATCTCTACCAGATTATTTTTCCGATCCAAACACGTGAAAATATTTTTACATGCAGTTGTAGGATATTCACTCTTAAGAAGATAATTGAATTTCGCTGGTCTGGAGCCAGCTGCGTCTTCAAGACGGTTTACATACCCCTCATTTACTAAACGATTAATCCAGTCTTGAACTGTACTCCTAGGAACATTGGTTTCTTTTATAAGATCTGTTACTGTAAAAAATCCCTTTTCCTTTGAAATGGTTTTGATTAAATTAAGGCATATTGCCCGTTTCTTCAATGTTTTTGACATAATATGTGAAGCCCCTTTCCCTTTCACAAAGTGTTCGTAACGCTAAAACATTTCAAAAGAGGGTTTTATATTTTCAAATGCAAATTCTACATCATAATGTTCCATCCGAAGAGACTGTGTTAGTTTTAATAAACCTAGATTTACTATATAATCGGTTACACTTATTAGATTGATATCTAGTTCTTCAGCTATCTTCTCGGCTTCAAAAGAGAAATGAGTACAAATAATTGTATCAATTTGTAACCGTTTTGCTAACTTAAGAAGTTGAGGCGTTAAGGCATATCCAATAATTATACAAATTTGGCTGATAGGTGAGTTTTGGTCACCGAGATATTGTATTGAGGATATATTCAGCTTATCTTTCACTTGAGAAAGTAAATCGTTTAAAATAATTCCTGTAGATGTTGTTTGACACAATAAACCGACTGAAATCGCTTGATCCCTACTATCTTCAAAACTGAGAAGATCCATAATCTTGAGATTAAAAATCTCAGCTATTATTTTCAGAATACCTGATCTTGTGGAAATCCATTTTTCCGGTAGTACGTAGAAATAAACGCGATTTTCTAATAAGATTCTTATTTTTGGATAAATTTCATCCGTGATCTGATTGAAGTTCCAAATCTCTGGTAGTGTATAAGTAATTAATAGATCAAATTTATCGCGTACAACTTTCAATAATGTCTCTCTATCAGGATAGAGGGAGAGAATACATTTTTTAATTTTCAATTTTTTTTGTTCGTCTATATAAGTGGGACCAAGTTTTATTGCGGTTTCTGAGGTGTTTGGAATATCCGTAAGCTTTTCGATGGTACTTATTAGTTCATGTAAATTAGTAATTCTAATCCGCCCTATTTTAGTGAATTATAAATTTCAAAGGTCTTTTTAATTATTCAAGTATATTTTCCAGATCCTTTTGTTTTGCCAATATTTTCAGATTCTTCTCTGGTTCTTGCCGATCGACCAGATCTGGTGGATGGGGTTGATCTGGGTTGCGCTCTAAGCAATTTCCAGAGCAGGGCTCTTAATTTACTTTTTCTATCAGAAAGTTTCCTATTTGAATTGTGCAAATCTTGCCTATTTCGAAGCCTTTTTAATTCGATTTTAATTTGTTTAATTGTATTCAATTGCATTTCTTCAAACCTCGCGGTTATTCTCTGAATCTGGCATGAGATCAAAATAGATGATATTAAAATTTATTATAAACAATTATTATAAAGATTCGTTTATGATTTTATACAAGTTATTTTCTAATTTAAATACAAGGGATTTCAATTGGGGGCAATTGATAAAGAACTAGCCAGTGCAGAGGTCCTTATGGCAATTGAAGCAGGATCCTCAGAGCGGGACGCCTTAAGGAAAATAAGTAATAAATATAAAATATCAGATTGGCACATAAGAGGGACTCTCCATTCAATTGTATTTGAAACCTTGCGGAGATTAAATGTTATTGATTTATTAATAAAGGAATCGCTTCAAAAAGGAACGATTGAGAAATTATATCCTCTACTTCGAAATTTAATACGCGTTGGAGTGCATCAAATAAAATTTGCAGAAGGTTCGGCTCCCAAAATAACAAAAACAATTGTACAATTAGTGAAAAATAAATATCGAAAGTCAGTGTCAAATTTTACAAATGCTCTCTTACGTAGAATTGAGCATTTGGAACTCACCTCTTTTATCACAAATTCAACAGATACTCTAAATTTAAGCTTGCAATATTACCATCCCCTCTGGTTTATTGAATATCTTATCAAGTTAATTGGATTAGCAGACACAATTGCTTTTTTGAAAAGCTCTTTGGACGAAATGGGTTTATATGTTCGGATAAATACTATTAAAACAGATATGGATTATGTTATGGAGCAGATGCAGCGTGATGAATATTTTTTTTCTGTAGATCGGGATTTAGACGATGTTCTCTTAATAAGAGAATGGAAAAAACCCATCATCCACAGTTCGTTGTTTAAAGATGGGTATCTCTATATACAAGATAAAGCATCAGCACTTGTTTCTCATGTTGTAAATCCTCAAAATGCTGAAACGGTCTTTGACTTGTGTGCAGCTCCGGGGGGGAAAAGTATGCATATGGGACAACTGCTGAGGAATAGCGGTCAAGTGGTTGCATTTGACAGGTCTCACCGAAGGCTCCTTGAGCTTACTCAAAAGTTGTCACTTTATAATCTTCATAACATTGATGTAATTAATGCCAACGGGGATAAGGCACCTAAATTTGTGAAAAAAAAGGCGGATAAAATCTTAATTGACCCACCATGTAGTGGAACAGGAACGTTTACAGCTCGCCCTTATGGGAAATGGAAGCTGCGCCCGAGTGATATTGAAATTATCTCAGAGGTTCAGTGGAGATTATTAGTAGCAGCAGTAAAATTATTACACCCTTCAGGAGAGATTATTTATTCCACTTGCTCAATTACATTGGAGGAGAATGAAAAACTTATTGAAAAATTTTTGAAGGTATTTCCAGATTTCTCATCAGTTCCTACGACTCCTTTTATTGGTACCCCAGGATTTCTGGGATTGGATAAAACTCAACGTTTATGGCCCCATCTACATGGTACTGAAGGTTTTTTCATTGCAAAATTAAGAAGGGATTAAGCCAAATAATTTATCATTCAAAAAGAATATTTGTTCTTTAAATTAAGGAAGTAGATTTCGTGGAAATTATTAATACGATCGATAGGGGTATTCAAGCTCTAAAGGAAAAGGATGTGCGTGGCGCCGTAGAAGCCTTTGGAGATGCGATGGCACAGAGTGGAAAAAATTTAGAAGAGGAAGTGAATTGGATAGGGGAGCGTGGGTTAGAATTAATATTGAATATCAGAATTGCAGTTTTTTCAACCACTTGGTTTTATTTTTCACTTCATTTAGGAACACAAGAAAATGAGCGCCTAAATTATCTAAGTCAATCTCAAGGATTAATCAGCTTCGATAACCTTATTCTGAAACCAGTAGTCGCCCGAGTTTTCAAAAAATTACAAGAACAAGGGAAAATTCCCTCCCGGAATCTTGCCATTACAATGGTTGCTATTGATAATGGTACAAAGGAATTGGAAAAATTAATTAAAGAGTCGTTAAAAAAATTTATTACTATTCCAGAACCAAAAAGTGTTAGCCCTGAAAAAGAATCAGATAAACGGGTTAGCACTCCAGACTCAAGTACTAATGAAAAGGGTTCTGGGAGAGATTAACCTAAATGGAAGGAGTTTTTGTCTGTAACAATTGTAAGATACAATATAAAAATCTTCCAATAAACGCAAAATGTCAGAAATGCAATTCTCTCCTTGAATTTCAATTAAGTTCAGACAAAGAAGAAATGGTACATTTAAATGATCCCTTCACTTTTTGGCGGTACCATTCTTTATTTCCCAAAATAAATGAAAAAAATAGGTTAAACTGGAATGAAGGGGGAACTCCGTTCTTAAGAGCAGAGAAACTAGCCACAACACTTGGTATTGACAATCTGTTTTTGAAAGATGAAACTAAAAATCCGACACAATCTTACAGCGATCGAGCGACTTCTTTAATTCTTTCTTACGGGCTTCAAATGCATTATCAATTTGTTATATGTGCATCAAATGGGAATTCTGGAGCATCAATTGCAGCATATTCTGCGCGCAGTCCGATTACCTCCAAAATTATTGTGCCAAAAAAAGTGGCGGTTGGTAAATTAGCGCAGATGTATATTTTCTCTGATCAAATAATTGAAAAAGGTGAACTCTTAGATAATGCAATAACTTATTCAGAGGAACTAAGTGTTAAAGAAGGACTATTTCAAGCCACACCTGAAATTAATCCTTTATCAATTGAAGCACAAGCAACAATTGCTTATGAAATAATCGAAAAGACACAAAAAGAAAACCGACCTGACTGGATAATTGTCCCCATGGGCTCAGGCGGACTTTTGTGGAGTATTTGGAAAGGTTATAGGACTTTTTACAATCTAAAATTAATTGGTGAATTACCTAAAATAATTGGAATACAAGCTACTGGATGCGCTCCAATTGTTAGGGCCTATGAAGATAAGAAAGAAATTATACCCTCTACAAATCCTAATACAAATGCGCTTGAGATTCTAGTATCAAACCCTTATTGGGGGAATTTTGCACTTTCGGCGATCCAGGAATCAAATGGGCTAGCTCTTTCGGTTACGGATGGGGAAATTCTAGAAGCAGAAAAGATATTAGCTCGTTCTGAAGGTATTTTTGCAGAGTCAGCCAGCTCAGCATCTGTAGCAGGATTGAAAAAATTAATTGACGAAAGGGTTATTGAAAAATCGGATAATATTGTTTGTCTTATTACTGGTAGTGGTCTTAAAGAGCCATATATTATAAAAGCACTTTCGGAAAGACCAAAAATTATGGGACAAAAAGTTAGTACAAAACTAGAAATTTTACGTATTTTAGAAATCAATGAATCATATGGTTATAGGATATGGCAGGATCTTGGCTCTATCAAAAGTATTCAATCAATTTATCAACATCTAAGTGAGCTAGAAAGTAAAGAATTAATTTTAAGCAAGCAAATTAAAAATAAAAAATATTTTGTGATCTCAAAAAAGGGTAGAAAAGTTTTATCCGCGCTTGAAACCTTAGTGGATCTCCTCTGAAATAGGTTTTTCAAGAAAAAGAGTACTATTGATTCTTATACTGACTGGAACCGCAACTACTAGTCCTACTACAAGTTGAGCTATATTCACCGGAATTTCTAAAATAGCGTCTCCTATTGAATAGAGATATAATTCAAAGAAAAAGTATCCAATTACCATAATCATGCCACCAATAATGGTGGCGCCAATAATTATTGATCTTTCCTTCAATGTTTCCCAGTTTTTTAGCCAATTTTTCGATTTAGCGGTGTATATGATATAGCCTAGAATAAATCCTTCTAAAAATTTTATTGGGAGTGTTCCTATGACAAACTGGGGAGCAACTAGCGCGTCTGCTAAAGCAGATCCTACCCCTCCTGCAAATCCTCCTATAAACGGGCCAAATAGTATAGCAGCTACGAAAATTATTATTTCACCTATGTTAAAATAACCTCCTGTTAAAGCATTTACAAGAATCGGGAAGGAAAAAGTGACTACACAGACCAATGCAGTCATTATACTAGTAATTGTAATGATCATCGTTTTGTTGTAAGGGGGAAAGTAATCTTTCAAAAAGCCCAAATTAAACACCTTCAGTATTAAAGTTTATACTTGTAAACTCATATTAAAGTTTTATCTTGTATAACTTAATTTTATTCTTTCAAATCTATGAAGACTGTGGGAAAAGGAAAATTTTTAAGTCATTCTTCTCCATATATCCCATTCTATTTTCAAAATTTGGCAGGATTTCTTAACGATGATGAAGACTAAAAAAGTAATTTCGACAACTGAGCGGGTGAAAACAATAGAGTATGCTATTCGTGATGTGGTCGCTGTTGCTAAGAAATTGGAAGAAAAAGGAAAATCAATTACATATCTTTCTATAGGTGATCCCCCTAAATATGATTTTGACACACCTCAGCATATTAAAGACGCATTGAAAAATGCAGTGGATGAGGGAAAGAATCTCTATGTAGATTCATTAGGGATACCTGAATTACGAAAAGCCATTGCAGAGAAAAATGTAGCGAATAAAATTCCTGTAACCAAAAATGATGTATTGATAACATCGGGGGTATCTGAGGGAATTGATTTTTTACTTTCAGCCTTAATTGAGAAGAAAAATGAATTATTACTGCCAGGTCCATCATATCCACCTTGGTTAAGTTATACGAAATTTTATGATGGGACGCCTGTTGAATATAAATTAGCGGAAGAAAACAATTGGCAGCCAGATATCGATGATCTTCGGAAAAAAATAACCGATCATACCAGAGGAATCCTGATACTCTCGCCTAATAATCCAGTAGGGGTAGTATATAGCGAAAAGCATCTATTAGAAATCGTAAATATAGCCGGTGAATATCAATTGCCTATTATTGCAGATGAAATATATGACCAAATAACCTATGATAAACAATTCTTCAGTGTAGCGAGCTTGTCAAAGGATGTACCTGTTATCGGATTGAATGGATTCTCAAAAGCATATCTAATGACGGGTTGGCGTCTTGGTTACATTTATTACTGTGATCCTGAACATTACTTAGATGAACTTGTAGAGGATATTAAGCGAATGGCACGTATTCGACTCTGTGCTTCGGGTCCTTCTCAAATCGCTGCGGTTGCAGCATTGCGTGGCCCCCAAGACCATGTCCCAAAAATGGTCGCAAAGCTTCGAGATCGGCGGGATTATACCTGCAAAAGATTGAACGAAATAGAAGAAATTGATTGTAAAATACCAGAGGGCGCATTTTACGTGTTTCCAAAAATAGATTTAGGAAACCGCTGGAAAAGTGATAAGGAATTTGTTCTCGATCTCTTAAATAAAAAACAAGTCCTTTTCGTCTATGGTTCCGGATTTGGACCCGAGTATGGAGCAGGGCATTTTCGGGTAGTATATCTTGCGCCAATCCCAATGTTGGAAGATGCCTTTAACAAATTAGAGGATTTTTTGAAAAAATAATTTGCTGAATTAGACTCTACAAGTCCAATTTCATTTCCGGCTTAATGGGGTACAACTTTCTTTTTTCGCGCCTCAATCCACCAAGGTAGCCCATGGCGATTGCTGTTATCAACGCAAGAGGAAAGAAGACAATCAGAATTACGGCTAATAGTAAAGCACCTACATTAAAGAAACCAAGAACGATAGATAGTGCAGTCATTAAGAAAAAGAAAGCTACACCGATCCATTTCCCTTGTTTTCGACTTCCGGCGGTATAACCTGCTACAAAGGAGCTCGGAACGAAAAGAATTACAAGACCTAATTCAAGTGTGAAGAACAATCCAACCATTAATGCTAGAATTCCAGTCAAGAATGCGGGATCTGAAGGAGGCGTTGTTATTACTAACTGCTCAAGTTGGGTATTGAAATTTTGAGCGACTAATGCCAAAGGGATTATAAGAAGAAATAATAAAAGAATTAATAGGAGGGATCCCAAGATTAATCCAAAGACAAACCGTTTTATATTCCGTTCTGCGGTTTTTTCTTCTAAAATCGCTTTTACCACTGGATCAAATTTGATGGCTTCTTCAACTATATGGGGACTATCAATTTTATCCCCAAAATGTTTTGAAAAGAACGCTAAAATCTCTTGGAGAATTTCAGTTGCTAACTTGGGGTGGTCTTTGGGGCTTGTAATAGCGGCGGCTGTTAATTTTGTTGAAAAATCATAATATACAAATAATTGCTCTCCGGTTTCCATCTCGATTTTCCGTAACCCTGAGCCTACAGCTTCCTTCGCAAAATTGCCGACTGCCAAAAGGAAGCCGGATATAAGTTGTTCATCCATCGGAGATTTGACGAAATTCTTGGTGTAGATCGCCACACCGCCCTCTGAGATGATGTATAAATTATGAATCATAGACAGGATCCTCGGTTAAATAATTCATAGGAAATGGGCCAGGCCGGATTTGAACCGGCGATCTCTTGCGCCCCGGGCAAGAATCACACCATTCTAGCCCCGAGCATTCTGACTCGAGGTAGCTTTCCTGCTGGAAACATGCGCTTCCAGCCTCTAGACCACTGGCCCATGTATTTCCGTGGATTTCCGCTGGTTTCCGTGGATTTCCATGGATTTCATTATTCTAATCATTAGTATCAATTAATTAAAGTTATTTGTAATGATAAAAATAATTCGGTTCCTAAAAAATTTGAGTGGAGTTAACGATGGAAACGTTTATTGACGATATTTCCATTATTATCTTCGATTAAAACTTGGAAACTTTTGATACTTGATGCTACGTTGGTGTGGAAAGCTTGAATTTCAGTACCGGGTTTCCATTCTTTTATACCAGTTAAATTGGGTGGTAGTTCAAAGAATTCGGATTCAATCGGTGTGATTCTGACTGTAACACCATTGAGGACTTCTTTGGAGTTATTTTTAAGGTTGATTGATAGATGTTTTTGATCCAGACCTGAATTTGTTATTTTAATTGATTCGGGTACAAGAATTTTTTGAAATACGGGGCCAGATGCCTGTTTGGACGAAAATAATTCACCATCTTCCGGAGTGGTTTTTTTATAGATAGTAATGGGAATTTGTAATTTCACATTTTCACCAGAGGTACGCGTTCCGACTACCTCCAATAACCAACTGACGTAGTCTCCGTATGTTTCTTTCCACCGAGTCTTTTCCGGGGGTTCCCATTGATACCGATGCGTTAATTCTAGTAAGGTAGGAAGAGGGATTTGAAGAGTACCCGATGTTAAATTACTTGCCTTTATAGATTTTTCAATAGCGGGAGGTTTTGGCTTAATATGAATACAGGTTGGTGCATATTCTGGGCAGTTGCAAGTAATATTAGCATCTTTTACGAGCATAATTTCAAAGGCCTTGAACTTTTCTAGTTCATAGTTGATCTTAATGGTTTCCCCAGGTTGAAACTGGTCGGATTCCATGCGGACCTTAATTCCTGTTATAGATACTTCCACTGGATGAGGGTTCTCAACCTTCAATGGACCTGCCTTCAAAATGATAGGAGATTCTGAAAAGAAATATTCTTCGTCAGTCCTAGTTCCGGGCTTAACCATGCTAATTTCCGAACGAATGCGGTAGGTTAAATTTCTTTCTTTCACAGTAGGGGGGACTCTATTACTGAGGGGGATAGTCTTTTCTCTTATATATTCCCCTTCTTGTAATTGACCTTCACAGAAAATATCCACCTTTGAGATCACTAAGTCTTTACCGCATAGGCGCTTTGCATAAATACGACTCCCCGCCCAATAAATTTTTGTATCTTCTGGAAGATTAAAGATACTTCGTACCACTGTGGGAGTGCCGATATATGCGTCTGATTCTGTTGACAGCTTTACCGCTTGCATTAATGTCCCTTCAGATGTATAACTGAATTAATCGCTATGAGCTGAAACTACTAATTCTGCAAAAAGACTCATATCTTTCAATAGAGTTTTAATTTTTTCTTCAGATGCTACGTCGATATCTTTCCCACGCATAATTAACACGGTGAGAATGAATTTAAAGACATGCAACTCAAGTTGTTTTTCAGATTTGTCGGATTCGCCTAGGAAAACTGCGGAATCTTGCATGAAAAAATTTTCTCGTAACGTATTGCAGGCGCTTATAAAATCACGTAAATCGCCTCTTAACTGCAAGCCGCTTGATATGCCAGGTACATTATGTACAATCACGTTACCTGATACATCTGAGATAATAATTTTTGCATCGATTTCTGCCAATTGCTTCTCTGCGCTTTGGACATGATCTTGAAGGCTTTCATAGTTCGCCACTAAGATATCTCGTAAAATCATGCTCAATTTATCGCGATCGTAGATGGAAGTTACTTGAATTGTTGGTTTCCACTTCGCCAGTGCGTCTTGATAAAGACTCTTTGCGTTATTTAAATTAGCTTCTAATTTGTCTTTATCGAATTCCTCCGTATCATATTTATGGAGGAACATCACAATCTTTGGTTGCTTCTCAGTCTTTTCAAAGAGTTCCATTATTTTCAAGAAATAGTCTTTCGCAGTTTCAAATTTTCCGGGGTCATGTAAATCGACTATGGGAATGATCACATCGGTCTTAGCAAACATTTCAGGCTTTTCGAGGTAGTTATCTCGATATTGAGCTTGACCACCAAAGTCAAAGATTGATACGTTCAATCCTAAGTACGGATGTCTATGGACTTCCTGCATCACAGTGGGTTTTAAATCCTTAGTTTCCGCAGGACTTTTTGCCGCGAAAGTTGTCGCATAAATGCTTGTTTTCCCGCATCCAGCTAATCCTACTAATGAGATTTTCATTTTTCTGCCTCTTTTTTTATTTTCCTTTCAATTTTTTCTTAATTAATGAGAAATTTTACTTCATTAAAAAAATTACTTTGATTCTTTCGCTTTTTCTAATTTCGCGAGCAATTTTTTAACTTCTATTTTTCTAGAGTAGATCGTACCATTAGGATCTTCTATTTGAAGAAGATACTCATTCTCATTTTTCTCTACCCGTGGATAAGTAAATTCTAACTCTTCAAAGGGGTACCAGACGCTAACGTTGGTTAGCCACACATGATCCTCAAAAAACTCCGTTATATGTGATATTTTGACTACGACCTTTTGTAGACTATTACCAGAATTATTGATCACCCTAAATTCTATCTTTTCCAAGGTGGGAGTCAATTCTAAACCTGTGAATTTAACTGTTTTTTGACGTGTTGCTGCTTGTTTTAGGAGAGTATCGGCATCCTTAGCTTCACCTCTAGCTGCGATCAAATCTCCGCCAGGAGCGGTAGGAGCTGCGGTCTCATATCCGAGAACATACTGTCTTCGTCTTCGCATTGTATAAAGTTGGGCCTTCTTCATACGAGCCAAATTATAAACCCACTTGAGTTTTCCACGTGGCAGTGGTTGTAATTCGAGATAACCTGCCTCAGCTGCATCTAAAAGAACCTCCTGTCCAATTCCGGTGCGAGCTAGGACAGTTGAGTATCCATCCGGCGAGCCGACGCTTCCGATTGAAATATCAGCGTTTTCTGAGGTCAAATCGGTGCAATAATTGCAGCTAGAAGATCTGTACCTATCCAAATCATGAACTCTTGCTTCTAAAATACTCCCATTTTTTTGAATAAATTGCATTTTACCCTTTTTAATCGTCATTTTTTCTATATCATGCATAGAAATATTATTATCTGCTAAAAATGCTTTTAATCCTTCATGTGAGAAAGAATCCATGCAAAACAGCCCTATGGCGAGGATATTAGCACGCATATACATCCTGACGAGCCCAAAAGGTGCTTTCCACATTTTATAAACCGCATCAATGTTACAAGGTGTACCAACAAAAGCAATGGAACGATTTCCGTCCCTAATTGCTTCAAGTAAACCAATTAAGGTTTGACTATGAGAGTAAATAGAGCCAGCTGTTTGTAGTAACTCAGCACGATTCGTGACTATTTTGGCAATCGGCTTCCAAGGTTCATCAGAACTCTGGGCAGTTACTACTGCACAATCAATCAATTTTTTTTCTAATGCATAAAGCACGAGCGCTGTTACCACGCCACCATCCTGACCCTTTATTTCAGGTATTAATGATTTTCCAGTATAAGCTGATTGGTATCGCCCGATAAGATCGCGGGGAGCGGTAATTGTTCGAGGGCATTGAGAATAGCAAACACCACATCCATTACATTTTCCAATAAGCTTGGGTCTTTCGGTTTCAATTTCCCAGTCTAGGAATTCACAGGTGGCAACGCAAGCGCCACAGTGTGTACAAACACCGGTATTAACAACTTCACGCATTAATCGACCGAATGAATCCTTGTTTCCTTTGAGACGTTCCTGAAGCTCGTCGAAACTGTCCTTTATTTCAGTTTTTTGATCAGACACTATCTTTTATCCCCTTTGTAAGTGCATTTTTTCTTGTTTTCATGAAATGTTATTTAAATTTTCCTATCCTTATTTCTCTATTATTTTCTGACGAAACAATAATGATCGGTAATAAACAAGGAAATCGGTGGTGGTTATAATGCCGACCAAGATATTAGTCGAATCTATAACACCTAGTTTCCGAACGGTGTTATTGACCATCTGTTCAACAGCCGTTTGCAGGGTATCTTTGACACCAATTGTCACAAGAGGCTCCATAGCCTCTTCAGCTGTTACAACGCAAGGATCCAATCCAGCACCCATTACAAATCTAACAATATGAAGGTCAGTAACAATACCGATCGGTTTTTCATTTTTAGTCACGATTAAGCTCCCAATTTTAGTAGAATTCATTATTTTAGCAATTTCATTGACTTTCATCGAGCTATCAACGGTTTTAACATCTTTAGTCATAATTTCCTCGACGGTTTTCTTTTCCATGTCAATCTGAAATTCTGTACGGTCAGCCAAACTAGCTGCTGAACCATACTGTAATATTTCAAATGGGGAATCAAAGGGAATGAAGACGCGTTCTATATCAGTAGTTGTGACGAGTCCTGCTAATTTACCCTTCTCTACTACGGCAAGCTTTTTTATTCCTTTCTGAAGCATCAAAATTGATGCGGCACGCAAGTTAGCTTCTGGAGTAATTGTCAGTAGGGGCTGGGTCATAATATCGCGAGCTGAAATAGATATTGGGGCTTGACACGCTTCTGCCATTTTAAGTACATGCCGTACTGTTATTATCCCAATTGGATTCTCCTCATCTAATATAACAACGCTGCCAATTTTTTTTTCGCTCATTAATTTAATGACTTCGGACATTGTACTATTCTGATCTGTACTAATTACTTTACGAGTCATAATATCTTGCACAGAAATTCGTTTCATCCTTTGAATTTCCCCCCTAGGTTTAAATCGGGAGAGGAAATTTTCTTAACGAGAAGTTTTCCCTCTTGATCCTCGATCCGTAACATATATTCATCACTATTTTCCGAGATTATACGTGGATATTGAAAAACCAGTTCTTCATTCGCATACCAAACATCAATTGTGGTATTCCAAGATGCGGCCTCAAAAAACTCCTGAATATGAGTAATACGTATGGTGATATTGTTTAAATCCCGACCAGCGATGTTTTTTACAGTGATTTTCAATTTTTGGTCATTATCCATAAGTGAAATATTTGTAATTCCAATTTTCCGCTTAAATACTTCGCTCTCACGTGGTTCTGGAGGCTCGACCTTTGGCTCAGCTTGAGATGCATCAAATTCCCGAGCCCCAGGTTCTAATAAATGAAGGTCATCCAGTAGAAGGAAGGCTAAATTCTCATGATCTACATTTTCAACATTTGTTATTGATTTTAACAAATCAGGAGTGATATCGGGGATGGATTGTTCGCATATCTCTAAAAGTTTAGCTTCGATTTTAGCCCCTTTCTTGATATTTTCTTTATCTTTTTGACCTTTAATCGGTTTTTCAGCTGCTAATTCCTTTTTAATTAAAATATAGAGTTCATCTTTTACCGCTTGGATTTTCTGGTAAATAGTATTTAACATATTTGTTCCAAATGGTGTTAAGTGAATAGGAACACTGGTGATAAGGACGAAAGTTTCAGGAGTTTCCGTGGTTAATCCACTTCTGGCCTTTTCTCTTGAAGATTTTGCAGTGAATTTGGTAGCTAAATAATTTCGACCACTATATTCTAAATCCACATGTTCCAAATCTTTCTGAGTCTCGATATCCAAAAACCATATACTATGAATCGCAATGATGCGACATTCATTCTTATCTTCTTTTAAGTTGGCTGGATAAGTGAATAACGGAAGGTGTCCTAACTCTTCATCAAAGTAAGCAAGAAAAATTTCATATAAAACTTTGAGGGGGTTTTCTGGTTTGCGCGTCATGAAAATATCATCATCTTTCTTTTCAAACAACTGTCTGCCTCATAGGTTTTATTTTAAGGAAAAGGAAAATTTTCGGGAATAGCGTTTTATACGTTCTATGAATTTTTTCCTAACTAAAGCAACAATAGTTCCATCCTTAACCAAGCCGATTCGTTGAATCTTACTTTTTTCAAGAACTTCGCGCAGTTTTTCTACAGATTCGAGAGGTGTGTCCCATTCTACTCGGATGAAATGTTTAAACATGATATTTTTTGCCTTCAAAGTTCGAGGATCTGTGTGATCCTCCTCATTCGCAATGATGTTCCAAATTATACCATCGGTGATGATTCCCGTAACCTTCTCATTGTTGTTCTTCACAAAAATGGTATCGGTCCAGCGATCACGCATCTGTCTGGCAACAAAGGAAAGAGCATCATCCTCATGGACGAAATATACATTAGGGCTTGCGATGTCCTTAAAAACTAGTTTCCGAGGTTGTTGTCCCAAAATTCTCCCTCAATTTTTTATTTTTTCTCACTTAATTGAATAGCCCGCATTCGACATACATTAGCCTTATGATAATTTCCAGCACGTCGATATGCTTCGCTCAAATTGCTCCAAAGGCGCTTATTGCTCGAATCTAACTTCACAGCTATTTCAAGTTTGTTAATAGCATCTTCAAATTTCCCAATTTGAGTGTAAATTACTCCTATGTTATTTAAAGTATCTATATGTTTCGGATCTTGCTCAAGAATTCTATTAAAGACTTTTATAGCCTCTTCATTATTTAATGAAGCATAACATACCCCTAAATTTGATAGAATTTCCAAATTATTCGGATCTGACTGTAAAACTTTTTGATATTCCTCGGCTAAGTCATTAATCTTTGGTTTTTTATTGGAGTTGTTTTCTTGAGCGTCCATTCTGCATCATTTCATGTTAAAATTTTCAGATAATATCCATCAAATGGGATTATTTCCTTCGTATTTTTATTTATTGTGTCGGTTAGGAATGGTTAAATGAAAATTCTTCAACCTGCTTCAAATTCCTAACTCCAAAAATCTATTGGTAATTTATTTGTAATCTCTTTGGATTTTATCATTTAAATTGCTTTATCCTTGATATTTTCAACACTAAATTAAAAAAAAGTCGAAAAGTCGACGCCCACATCCAGAATAGCTTTAAAATTATTACCACAAAAGTTAAAATTAACTAATTGTATTCAACAAGTGACTGTGAATTGGAGTAATTTAAATGGATAAAGCACAATTAAAGGAATTTGCTAAGGAAATCATGGAAGAAATGAATCTATCTGGCGGCAAGATATCAAAGTTGATACAACTTATTGCTCCAAAAGCGGATTATGATAAAAATAAGATTAAGGTGCAAGTTAAACGCGCCTTAATTAGTCAGCATTAAAAGAGGTGTTGTAAGAAGTTAGAAAAAGGTGAAAAAAATGGCATTGGAAAGTTTAGAACCTAGAATAGGTGTCTACACCTGCTTCTGAGGTGTAAATTCAATTACTTGGGTAATTGAAGCGAAAACATCGGCGGCGTTGTAGATGTTGAAGCGGTAGCAGAGTTTTGCAAGACGTTACCGAACGTAGTCCTATCAAAAACGTCAACTTTCACGTGTTCTGAACCGGGACAAGAAATGATCGCGGAAGATATTATTAACCATAACTTAAATCGTGTAGTTGTGGGAGCGTGCACTCCTAAAATCCATGAACCGACTTATCGAGCCCTCGTCGAGTCAGCGGGGTTAAGTCAGTATTATTTTCAAATGGTGAATCTTCGTGAGCATGTATCCTTTGTGAATCCTACAACAAAAGAAGATGCAACGGAAAAAGCGAAAGCCCTCATGAAGGCCGGTATTTCAAGAGCCCTCCTGCTAGATGATGTGCCACTGAAAGAGCTAGCAGTAACGAAAGAAGTGCTAGTGGTTGGTGGCGGAATTGGTGGAATAAGTGCGGCGTTAGCAGTTAGTAACGCAGGTTATAGGACATATCTCGTTGATACATTACCAAGTATTGGAGGAAAAATGGCCCAATTAGATCGCACATTCCCTACAGATGATTGTTCTATCTGAATTCTAGCTCCAAAAATGGTGGAAGCTGCACGACATCCGAATATTGAACTACGAACCTATTGTGAAATCAAGGATATTCGAGGAAGTGCAGGTCAATATAAGGTTACAATTGAACACAAGCCAACCTATGTTGACTGGGAAAAATGTACTGGCTGTGGAAGGTGTTTGGAAAAGTGCCCAGTTCTCGTCCCCAATGAATTCGACTATGGTTTGGGGACCCGGAAGGCGATAAACATTCTGCATCCGAATGCGGTTCCTAAAAAAGCGTATATCGATATGGTAACTTGTATAAAATGCAAACAATGTCAAAAGAATTGCATGGCTGGAGCTGTCGATTACGAGATGGGAGCTTGGATGGAGGATATAGAGGTTGGATCTATTGTCATTACCACAGGATACGAGACGTATGACATCGCAAAGCATGGCGATTATGGTTATGGAAAATACTATGATTTACTTACCCAAATCGAATTAGAACGATTTATTAGCCCCACAGGACCTACAGGTGGTTATCTCTATCGGATTTCTGATGGAACAACTCCTAAGAAGATCGCGATGATTCAATGTGTCGGGTCTCGTGATATGAAAACAAATGCTTATTGTTCCGGCGGAGTTTGTTGCCTGGTGGCGATGAAAAATGCTCAACTACTCATCCAAGAATACGATGATATCGAAGTGGCAATTTTCTATATAGATATACGGACAACATCGAAGGATGAAGAGGAGTATTATGCGCGTATTCGCGGAGAAAATCCAAAAATACGATTTATAAAGGGAAAAGTTGCAGAAATCAAAGAGAACGCGGAAACTAAACGGCTATTATTACGAGGAGAAGACGTCATTCGGGGAAAAATTATTCGTGAAGAATTTGATCTGGTGGTATTATCAACTGCAATGGTTCCCCATCCGAAGAGCAAAGGAGTGGCGGATTTATTGGGACTTGATAAAGCTCCCTCAGGGTTCTTAAAGGAGATTCATACCTGTCTGAGTCCTGTGGAAACGAAAGCAAGCGGCGTATATATTGGTGGAGCAGCAAGGAATCCAATGGCAGTACCCTACACAGTTTCTACAGCTCGGGCGGCAGCAGCAATGGCAATTGATTTTGTAGCAGCTGGAGTGTTCAGGCTTGAATTGGTCAATCCAATCATCGATTCTACATTGTGCATCGGGTGCGGTACATGCGAGCGCAACTGTAGCTTCAATGCAATTAGAGTTGATGAAGACGGACTCGCTCAAGTAGATGAGATAGCCTGTAAAGGATGTGGAGTTTGCGCAGCGAGTTGTCCGGTAAGAGCAATTTCATTCCGATATTATCGGGATGAGCAGATGCTGAATGAAATTGACGCCTTAATAAGATAAACACACCCCTCTAATGCCTATATTGGCAAAAATCTAAAGCCTTATAGAAAGGAGGGTAAATGCAACCCTTGGGTGTGTAACTAGAAACCCCCTCTTAGAGAAGGGATGAAGAATGGAAAATGGATATAGAGTGGTAGCCTTTGCCTGTAATAAATGAGGGTATGGGGCTGCTGATCTCACTGGAACTACTCGAAGCAAATATCCGACAGACATTCGGATTGTTCGAGTACGATGCACAGGTCGGGTCGATGCCTATCATCTACTCCATGCATTAAGAAATGGAGCGGATGCGGTCATGATTATTTCATGACATTACGGCGAATGTGATTTCAATAACGGAAATCTCAAAGCCCAAGCTCGAGTCAATTTCGTAAAACGAGTATTGGACCGAGTTGGATTAGATGGAAGGAGAGTAAATTTATATGAATGTGGAGCGGCAGAATTTAACCGTTTCTTGGAAGCGGTCAGTGACACAATGGATAAATTGGAGAAAGTCGGCCCTACCCCGCTTAAAAATTAGATTATTTAGTATGATTCTCGAATGTAAAGCTGAAATTTCGAGAGGACAACCCTTGAACGCAAAGGGTAAATAATCAGAAATAATCGAAATCCTCTTTAACAAAGGAGGTAGAGAATGACCGAAATTACAAAAGATTTGATGGACGCAGTAACGGAGGCATATGCAGGAAGTTTATTTGTTCGATCACTCCTGGAAAATCATTTTATTATTAATCAGGCAGGAAAGTTAAGGATAGATCAACTAGAAAATATAACGGATAAAATGATGTTAGTTGAAACTGAAAAATATAAAGTATTAATGTATCTTCTTTCACGAGGATCTGCCTCTGTCTCACAGTTAGCAACTGAGTTAAAACTCAGTGAATTCATAGTTATGAAGCATATTGCTGGGCTTCAAAACGAGGGCTGGCTGGAACTCCATGATGATGGAAAACTATTATATGGAATTAGAACTATCCTAACAGAGAGGGATAATAAACTAGAACTCGATTTAATCTCACCATGGAATCTTAAATCAGCATATGATCCTATTAAAACTATAGTTGAGGCAAACCTTTGTTGCTTATGTGGTGCCTGCAAAGCAGTTTGTCCCGTGGAAGCAATTACGATTGAGAATGATAAACCTAACATTGATGAGGAAATATGTATCCACTGTGGACTCTGCAACTACCATTGTCCTAGGACGCTAATGCCGCTCAATATTTTGAAGACATATGTTGCAGGACCCCAATCAGGTTTCTTTCAAGATTTAAATGCCCAACCATATGGACCTTATAAATTAATTAAATCGGCCTCAACTCAGAATGATAAAATCAAGGCAGTTTGCCAAGATGGGGGAATGGTGACAACATTTTTACAGTATCTTTTCGATAAAAATGAAATAGATGGTGCAATTGTCGCCAAGAGGAAATCAAATTCATGGGATACAACAGCTGTTGTTGTAAGGGATTTTGAGGGGCTTCTCGAAGCCTCTGGCACAAAATATGCGGTTTCACCTAACTTTATTGCTTTTAACGAGGCTAAAAACCTTGGATTAGAAAAATTGGCATTTGTTGGGACACCTTGTCAGGTTCAAGCATTACGCAAATATCAGGTGTATTCTAATATTTTTGAAGATTTATGGGGAACCGTTGAGTATGTCATTGGAATTTTCTGTATGGAAACGTTCGCCTATGAAAACGTGATTAAAATTTCAGAGGAAATCTGTAACACTCCAATATCAAATGTTTCTAAAATGGATATTAACAAAGGTAAGTTTTTTGTTTATGATTTAGAGAAAAATCCAACTGAAGTTCCAATTAAAGAAGTTACCTCTTTAGCTCGCCATGCATGTCATTATTGCGTTGATCTAACGAATGAATTAGCCGATATCTCTTGTGGATCCATAGGTTCAGGGGCAGGGTGGTCTACTGTCGTCGTTCGATCTGAGAAGGGTGAACAGCTATATAGTAGTGCACTTAAAGCAAAATATTTTAAAGTAAGAGATGTCCCAGCGGATAAGCCGTTTGGAATACCGCTGATTGAAAAGCTTGCAAACGGGAAGAGGAAGCGTAATTTCAAAGGTTTAAAGAAGATTTTAGATAAAGCACCATTGTATTACTATAATTCACTAAAACAGATCTTGAAGGTTGAGGAGCAATGATAACGAGTAATGAATTAAAAAAACGAGTAAGTTTTTGTTATCAATGTGGCACTTGTTCAGGATGTTGTCCAGTATCCTATACACAAGAATTTTCACCACGAGCAATTATTTATGATTTATTGAATAATCCGGAACCTCAAGAAATTCTTAAGAAAAATAATTTGCTTGCCTGTCTTACTTGCAACTATTGTTTGGCTCGCTGCCCCCAGAACGTGAATTTTGGAGAATTTATTCGTCAAGCTCGCACTGAATTGTTTAAAAAAGGATTCCGAGTCGAGGAGACTCATGAGTGTTTCGTCTCAAATGCATCCAATATTTTAGCTCACTTTAACGTAGTACCTAAGTTCCCTGAAAATTATTTGCCATCAAATGTCGAATTAGCCACGAGGGGGGAAGTGGCATACTTTCCCGGATGTCTTGCGATCCTTGGGGCTTATTTTGATGATATTGGAATGGATTTCAGAGAGATCGCAAAAAGTACAGTTTTGATACTTGATAAATTGTTAGATAAACCCTTAGTGTTTTTAGAGAATGCAAAATGCAGTGGGCATGATGTTCTTTGGCAAGGTGATTATGACACATTTAAAAAATTAGCAGAGTATAACGTAAATCTATTTAAAGAAGCAGGAGTAAATCTCGTGATCTGTTCTTGCGCGGAAGATTATCGCACTATGGCAATAGATTATAAAGAATTATTCGGTGAATTGCCATTTGATGTAATGCATATTACTCAATTTTTAGCTCAAGAATTAGAACAGGGGCGCCTAATTTTTGATAGGGAATATACGAAAAATGTGACTTATCACGATCCCTGTAGATTAGGACGGCATATGGGTGAATACGATGCCCCACGAAAACTTCTCAAGGCTATGGAAAAAGTAGGCGTGAAATTCACCGAAATGGAAAGAATTCGTGAAACCTCATTGTGCTGCGGTGTAAGTGCATTCAATTATTGTAATGATTTTTCGAAAGCAATTCGGTTTGATCGATTAAAGGAAGCTGAAACCACCGCGGATTGCTTGGTAACTACATGTTCAAAATGTCAAATCCATTTTAATTGCTTATTAACTGAGAAAAGAAGCTCTGAAATAGAGAAAATTAATGTTGAAGTAAAAGATATTGCGGTAATAATTGCCAAAGCGATGGGATTATTATGAGTAAATTTGATGAGCGAATTGGAGCTGCTATGGTTGTTGGTGCCGGTGTAGCTGGTATTCAAGCCGCCCTGGACCTAGCAGAGTCTGGTTTTCGTGTTTATCTAGTTGAAAAATCTCCGGCAGTAGGAGGAAGAATGTCTCAACTCGATAAAACATTCCCTACCAATGATTGTTCTTTATGTATATTAGCTCCAAAAATGGTTGAAGTGTTTCGACATCCTAACATAGAACTTCTTACCTACCATGAAGTAACCAAAGTAGAAGGAGAAGCAGGAAATTTCGACGTCACTGTTCTGAAGAAACCTCGCTATGTGGATGAAACAAAATGTAAAGGATGTGCACAATGTACAGAAAAATGCCCCGCAGAAAAATTACTAAAAATCCCTGATGAGTTTAACATGGGGCTTCAAACCAGAACAGCCATTTATATCCCCTTTCCACAAGCAGTCCCCCCGGTTTATCTTATAGATCCTGAAACCTGTCTTTATTTAACAAAAGGAAAATGTGGAACTTGTGTGAAACGCTGCGATGTAGGAGCGATTGATTATGAGATGAAGGCTGAATATCGAACGATTAAGGTTGGAGCTATAGTCGTGGTTACCGGGTTCGATCAGTATGATCCTAGTCAAATCCCCCGTTACGGTTATCAATATCCAAACGTGGTCACAGGTCTGGAATTTGAACGGATAATGTGTGCATCAGGGCCATATCGTGGTGAAATCGTGCGTCCATCTGATCAGATCCATCCTCATACCATTGCATTAATCTCATGTGTGGGCTCGCGAAATGCGAAGGAGGGTGTCCCCTATTGTTCGAGCGTTTGTTGTATGTACTTGGCGAAAGAGTGTATAATTACTAAAGAGCATGCCCCCGATGTCGAATGTGTGGTCTTTAAGAGCGATGTACGGTCATATGGCAAGGGATTTAATGAATTTATTCAACGAGCAAAGACAGAATATGGAGTGAAATATATCGATGGCAGAGTCTCGTTAGTTGAAGAAGATCCAGAGACTCAAGATTTAATTCTATCTTATGAAGATATGGTTAGTGGGGAATCCAGAGAGTATCGTGCTAATATGGTCGTTTTAGCAACGGCCCTAATTCCCTCGAAGGGTACTGAGGAATTAGCAAAAATTTTAGGGATTGATATTGATCACAGAGGATTCTTTACAGAATTATCGGAATTATCCCCTTCAGAAACGAAGCGTCCAGGTATATATATTTGTGGTTATGGTCAAGCCCCAAAAGATATCCCAGAATCAGTAGCGGATGCTAGCTCTGCAGCTGGGAAGGTTGCGGAATTACTTGCCCCGGTTAGAGGAACTTTGGCAAAAGAAATGACGTTTGCCGTTCCTGAAAAAGATGTTAAGCTGGAGGATGAACCACGTATTGGTGTGATGATATGTCATTGTGGAATAAATATAGGAGCAACAGTGAATATACCCGAAGCTGTAAAGTATGTTAAAAAGCTCCCGAATGTTGTTGTAGCGGAGGCCAATTTGTATTCCTGCTCAAGTGATTCTCAAGAACGGATAAAAGAAATGATTGCAGAGTATGATTTAAATCGATTTATTGTAGCATCATGCACTCCTCGAACTCATGAGCCCCTCTTTGCCTTAACATGTCGTGAGGGGGGACTCAATCCCTATCTATTCGAATTAGTGAATATTCGAGATCAATGTTCCTGGGTTCATATGTTTGAACCTGAAGAAGCCACCAAGAAAGCGATTGATCTTATTCGAATGACAATTGCGAAATCACGACGTCTTAAACCACAAGCGCAAGGAGAAGTTTCAGTACTTAAGAAGGGGTTGGTTATTGGAGGTGGCGTTGCAGGGATGACTGCAGCGTTACACATGGCTAGAGAAGGATTTGAGACATTTATTGTTGAGAAAGAGGCGGAGCTAGGTGGTAATTTAAGAAAGCTATA
>JAEOSY010000107.1 GCA_016840125.1 Candidatus Helarchaeota archaeon
TTATTTCCTTAATATGCTCACAAAAACATTCTGGATGTTTCTGGAAATTCATTATTGGAATTAAATTTATCGATTCTAGGACAAATTATCATGCTCCAATTAGTGAACCTGAGATTTGCATTATAGCTTTTATTCCAACATTAAGCAATTAGCACGGATGCTGCTGAAGATAGTTATGTAATGGCGCAATACAGTCATTTAACCACAAAATGTGGTCAAAGTTTATTTGTTTACAACTGGAGCTTAAATTATGAGTATTTCAATAAGAGAGATTACAGCTGAAAATTTTGTTGAAGCTATAAAGCTCAAAGTAAAGAAGGAACAAGAGAATTTTGTGGCTTCAAATGCTGCAAGCATTGCTCAATCAAAATTTCATACATATCTCGAATGTTATGGAATTTACTATAAGGATACAATGGTAGGTTTTGCTGCTACCGGGAAAAACCCTGATGATGGTGAGATTTGGATTGCTCGGCATATGATTGGTGCACAATCTCAAGGAAAAGGGTACGGAAAAGCAGGACTGCAGAAAATTATCGAGATGCTGAGAACACAGTGGAAATGTACGAGTATATTTGTTAATGTAGAGCCGGAAAATGCCGTTGCAAAAGGATTATACGAAAAAGCGGGTTTTCAAGACACGGGAAGAATAATAGGGCAGAAAGCACTTGTTCTAGAATTGAAACTTTAAGCCTGTGTGTTTCCTTCTTCTGTTTTTTTCTACAACTCACTTCATTTTTGAAAAAGAATTAAAAACTCATTTGTAAATAAAAAAGAAGCAGAACAGTTGAAGAAGTAATTAAAAACATTAAATGAGAGATTCTCACATTCTTAAGGAGGAATTATATGCAAATCGAAACAAAATTAAAGGAAATGGGTCTTGAACTGCCACCACCTGGTAAACCGGTGGCAAACTATGTTCCAGCTGTGCGTAGCGGTAATTTAATTTTTCTTTCCGGTCACGGACCGATTTTAAAGGATGGCAGCTTGATTACAGGGAAGGTCGGTGAAGACTTAACACTAGAGGATGGCTACCAGGCTGCCCGTCAGGTGGCGCTGGTGTTGCTAGCGTCATTGAAAGAAGAGCTCGGGGATTTAAATAAGGTACAACGAGTGGTCAAGATTCTAGGCATGGTCAATTGTACGTCTGACTTTGTTGATCAATCTAAAGTTATTAATGGCGCCTCTGATCTTCTGGTCGATGTCTTTGGCGCTAAAGGTAAACATGCACGTTCCGCGGTTGGTATGAATGCCCTACCATTAAATATTGCAGTGGAAATTGAAATGATTGTGGCGGTTGAGGATTGAAGAGACGGTTCCGAAACTAGATGCTTTCTTTTCGCCGGAGCCACTTCAATGAGCGGCAGCGATATTTTTGACCAAAATCTTGGTCGCATAGATTGCCACCAGTTGGAGGCTCATTGTCCCGCGTGGACATAACTCGCTACCCGGGCGTGTTGGAGAACGAAGGGGCGTTGCATCCGGTTCAAACGGCTGAGCCGACTGATTCCTCGTTCGACACCTAAACGTAACCGAAAAAAGAACTCAGGTAAGCGCCGGTTCATGTTATGCCCTTGGTCAACAGGTCGGACCAGTTGGGCATCGAGATGACGTCGGCAAGCGGCTTCTTTCGCGTCAGTATCGAATTCTCCATCTCCGATGAGGCGGACGGTCCGAGCCCGCGCGGGTACCAGCTCAGCCGTTTCCTCCATGAGCCCTTCGAACTCCTCGTTGCTAATACGGGCACTAGGCTTGACCCAGGCGAAGAGAGGCAACTCACTCGCCCCATCCGTGAGGAGGCGTCCGCCCCGGCCATAGTATTTGAGCTTTTTGCTAGCACAATAATTGAGCTTCGCTCCCGGGTCGCGCATTTGGAGCTGATTGTCCAGGAGGCCTTGCCATTCGTCCTAACCACCGAACGGGACCCACCAAAAGGGGTGGGCCCGCACTACGAGCTCGAGCAGGAATTTCACCTGGGCCCAGTGGTCCGCCCGTTTCAGCTTCTGTACGAACCGGCGATAGGCGGCATAGCTAGGAACGGGGCCTGGGCCTGTGAGGAGGAAGCTTACGCCGGGCTTTTTCTCGAAATCGTTGAGCATATGCTGACTTGAGGTATACCCCCACAAATGTTCGAAGAGAAAGATTCTCAACTGGTGTATCGGTCTATATTTTCTTTAGGTCCAGTTTGTCAGGAATGTTTCGAGCGGGGCCAAGTCCAACCGTTCAAAAAATTGGCTCATGGCGGGAATGTCTAGTTTAAAATGTTTTAAACACTTTTGAGTATTTAAATGTGAGATAATAGGAAATTCGTCTATTAACAGGTCTTTTAACGTGATTAAACGGTAATGTACCATCAGGTGGACCAAACGTGCTTCAATGTGATGCCACGTGTCCTCTCCTATTCTTTCTAAAAATCTCGATAACGTGGACGCCCAGTATTTTTTGACGGGCATTCCTAAAATCGCTTGCCATTTGGACGATGTATTCACGTGGTCGAGCGCGTCAGTGAATGTTTGAAAACCCGCTAAAAAATAAAAGATGAGAAAGCGCAGTTGAAAGTGGTGACAGAGTGGAGGATGCCCGGTAGAGGCCTTCGCCCGGTCTACTAGGGGATCAAACTTTGTTAAGACGGGCCTCATCACCTGAAAGAACCGTTCAATCTCCGGAAAGTCACATTTCGCCCACGCGGTGATCTTTGGAGCGAGGCGGCGGCGCAGTTCGCGAGACAATAGAAAGATTAATAAAAGATGCTCACAGAGATCTATAAGAGGCAAGCCAAGAAGATTTCCGATCATTGGTCTGACCGGATCTTTTTGTCTCTGCCTCTTTAAATAGTTGCTGATTAATCCCGGTAAAAGTCAAAACAAGGAACGAGAGAAGAGATCAACCTAAGAACGAGTTTCGGAATTGGCTGTGAAAATGACTCTCAAATTATAATTTTTGAAAAGAGAAAAGAAATGATATTTCCTTGATTTAGGACTGACTTAGAATATCTCGAGCGAATTTTTTAGCACTCTCTATGTCTGTTGTATTTGGATGTTTTTTGACTTCTTCCAAATATTCTTTCCACTCATTTTCATCTGTTACGATTCTTTTATGAATAAACTTTTCGATAGGAGGTGAAGGAGCTCCCTGACAGTTAAAATACCCTTTAAAATCTATCTCCTTTTCAATTTTCAGTTTTTCAAATGTTCTCCTACATTTTCCGGCCCATTTTTCATGAAGCGATTTCTTTTTTTCACTTCTCTCTGGAGGATACGTTGCATGAGTAACGAACCCTACAAGCTTAAAATTAGGACGATTAGGAATTTTTTCTATGAATTCTAATACTGGTTTAGCTAAATTAGCATCATGACAAGCAGATCCCAAGAAAACCAAATCATATTTATTTAAGTCATCTACTTTAATCTCATTTAATTTCTTTAAATGAGAGTCGTGATTTTGTGAAGCAACTTCGTAAAATGCCTTCGCAATTTTTTCAGTGTTTCCTGTTTCACTATAATAAGTAATTAAAACATTCATTTTTACTTCCTCAACATTATTTCTTTATAAGAATGGATCTATTAAAGTTTTTTGACTGATGGCCGTTATATGGAGCTTTAGAGCTCTATAAATTTTCTCCTTTCAATGATTTCATTAATATTAATGGCGCTAAGACTATGGATGTTTTATTTAATCAAACAAGACAAAAATTTGAAAACCTCCAATTAGTAAGGTGAAAATCTTATGAGTATGCATGTAAAGAGGTTTTATTTAGGAATATTATGTCTTATTACAGTCTTCATCCTTGGAACCAGTCCACTTGTTGCGGTTCAGTTTCCCTCACCTACATTCCAGTGGAAATGTCAAATCGGCGATAAATACTCTTGGCAGATAACTAAACTGAGAAGAAATAATACAGTTATCAGCGAGGAAGCTTTTGACGGCCTCAACGTCACTGAAGGAGACATAGTTGAATTAACGATTCTCAATCTCCGTGATCCTAATGAAACAACTAGTAATCCAATGAGATGGACAACGATCAAGGTTAGAAACGGTGAGAATGAGATCCAGGTCACTGATAAGATGCCAGTTTTCAATATCCCTTGGTCTATTGATAAATTTATTTTTCCAGTCGCTGATAGAGAGTACTATGTCAACTTAACGCAAATCGACGAAAACCTCGAACTACAGGGCAATTTACTAATAGAGTCCAGAGGGACTACTTATTTATCCCTCCCCCCCATACACGTCAGATCGATATTTACTAAAGATATTGGGAGCGGTCTTGTAATATCATATTATGTGAATAGGAGCCATGGGTTCCCAAATGTGACATTAACTCCAGATTACGAACTAGAATATAATTACTTCGAAAATTACGGTCCGTTCCTCCTAACTGTAATTTTATCAGGAATTTGTGGAGCAGAGATAGTAACAATTGTTTTACTTTTTGTTCTGATTAAAAAAAAGCAGAAACCCTCATTGCGAGAAAGTGAGGCAGCAGGATAATTTAAAAATAAAGCATCTTTTAGAGACGATTGTCGAAATTATTATGGGGGGAATGTGAATAGTATAATATAAGTCAATAATAAGCTATTGTGCTATCTCTCCAAGTAGTAATGAATTTCTCTAGTTACCACTAAATTCCTCGCCATTATTCCAGAGTGTGTGTATTTTTGCAACACTCTCATCTGAATAGGAATCAGCCGATATCTAAATCCTTTTATATTGGAATTCAATAAGAAATACGTGAGGGCGTCTGTATTCAAAAAAATGCCATATCAAGGCTGATTGTTCGTGCATTAGTAGTTCATGTTATTGATGAGTTTAACTAGATGGTGCGTTTCTCGGAGGATTTTGAATGAGAAGAGATAACTACAAAATATTCTCAGAGGGGAAAATAGGCCATTTAACCTTGCTTAACCGTCTGGTTCGTTCGGCGACTTGGGATCCATCCATCTTGAAAGGTCGCAAGATGACAGATGAGGTGCTTAATCTCTACCGAGAAATCGCCCTCGGTGGGGTTGGACTGATTATCACAGGGGGCTTCCCGGTTTTCCGCGAGGCAGTCCCCAATGACGGTTCTGGCAAGTGGATATCTACCTACACTGACCTTCGAGTCGAGGGAATCGAGAGAATGGCCCAGGTAGTTCACGCTTCGAGGACGGAATGCAGTATCATAGCCCAGCTTGAAAACGGGAATCTAAATGCCAAGCCTTCTGTGATTGATTCACCCTACTCGAGAAGGAAGGTCAGGCCGCTTACATTGGAAGAGATCGGTGATATCGTTGATTGCTTTGTTGAAGCTATTGTAGATATAAAAAAGGCAGGTTTCGATGGCGTTCAACTTCACGCGGCGCACGGTGGATTGCTGAGTCGCTTCCTCTCACCTTATACCAACCGCCGAGATGATGCCTATGGAGGCTCGACATCGAATAGGGCGAGAATTATCCAGGAGATTGTTTCCAAAGCTAGACAGTCAGTCAGCGATTTTCCCATCCTGATCAAGATGAACTGCACAGATTACCTAGTAGGTGGGACTGACATCGACACGTTTCCTGACCTGGCACGGGAGATCGAACAGATGGGTATCAACGCAATTGAAGTAAGCGGCGGCATGTGGGAATGTCTGGTTAGAAGTGAACAAGAGCTTGGATTTCGACCTGTGCCAGCGCCTGAATCCCATACGCGTATAAAGAGCCCCGAGAAGCAAAGCTATTTCCTGAAATACGCTGAAAAACTCGATCTAGATATTCCGGTTATTTTAGTCGGCGGAAACCGGAATGTGGAGCGTTTGGAGGAGATAATCAGCCAGAGTAAAGTGGATTTCATTGCATTGTCCCGCCCACTAATCCGTGAGCCGGATCTGCCGAATCGCTGGCTGGAAGGCCGAGGTGATCGTATAACAGAGTGCATCTCCTGTAACTCGTGCATTTTTTCAATGTACGTTCATCCCGGCAAGCCCGAACCTGGGCTAGTCACTTGTATACACAAAAAAGACAAGTCTCAGCACCGTTTAGCTCAGAAATGGCTTACTTCGTGGGTGAGGAGAAACATTTTGCCCCGGTGAAGCCTTGACTGAATAGAATATCCTATGGATGCTTGGCATTGTTCAGTTGTGGAATATAGGGATTCATTCTTTAGGTTTATTTAAAGCATAGTTAATAGTTTATGTGCAATTATGATTTTTTCTCTATCCAATGCAGTATATAATCTAGTGCAAGTTTTGTATTTCCTACTTGACAGTGATTTTGAGCTTGTTCCTTTTTAGTAAATATTCGGCCGGTAACTGATTTTGCATTTATTAGTGCTTGTTTCTGCTTGTAATACAGTTTTAAAGGAGTAAAATGATCCTTCTCTCCATGTAACAATAAAACATCTTGCTTTATACGAGATGAATGGAGATTTTCTGCCGAGAGCTGCCACATGTATATAACATAATCGTAAGGAGTTTCCGTTCCAGTAATAAACATTCCTTGGTTAATTCCCCATTGGGCTGCAAGATTTGTTTTTATCCTTTTTTGAGCAGAGTTATTGATAAATGATCGTGCATTCCGTTTTTTCATAATAATTCTCATTAATAAATAGTATATCAAACCGTTCTTCAGCGGATAATGATAAAGAATCCCTAATGCAACGACTCTTGCTATTCTTGGTTCAAATGCGGCTGCACGTAAACAGAGATAACCTCCTAAAGAGATTCCAATCAATGTTACATTTTCAAGATTAAAGAAATCGAGTACTGTACTTACTGGTTTTTCCCATTCATAGGTTAAAGTAAGGTTATGCCTTCTAAGAGCAGCTCCTTGTCCTGGACCTTCGAACAAAATTACTTCATAACCATTATCCCTTAAATAACACGCCATATAATAAAATTCCTCCATAAAAGAATCAAAACCCCCATGAATTATCATCGTTCCTCTGCTTTCCTTTGGTGATAAGCGTATCGCGAGAAGACATCCATCTTCGTAGGGAATTGAGAATCTTTCTACCTTGCTATTCTTAATAGAACGATTGAATAGTTCAATAAATTTATCGTATAAAGAAATTTTATCCGAATCTGTGGGGTCTGTGAAAAATTCCGCAGCACGATAATAGAACGCTGCGTTAAGTAATCGATTTTCTGTCTTAGTTTTCTCTGCAAGCTGTATCATTTCATTTTTCCAATCGCTATAATCTTTAATTCTCGGAGCAATTTCTTTCATTTCCTCTAATCTTGTATAACCCAATGAGACCCAACGATTGAATTGAAAATTCATATACTTATTATTATGATAAGTATGATATCCAACTGGGAAATTAGGAGTTTTATTCACCATTTACTACACCTCTTTTCTTCTTTTTTTTGATGATTGAATATCTTTCTTGGGTTCTAGGAATTTTTTGCACAAATTCCTAATATTCAACCCGTTTCGAAATTTGAAGGTATTCGACCATGAGTTATATACCAAATAAGAGTTTTATAAAATTACTAATTTTATGAAAATCTTATCTATAATAAATTTTGAGTTTAGGTTTAAATTTTTTTATATTTTGGCAAATTTTTAAAATTTCAAATGATATGAAATAATACAGAATGGTTAAAACTCAACTCTAAGATTTTCTTAACTAAACTAGATTCTTGACTTGGATGTTTGACTTAGATGCTTGCCCCTCGATTACGTAAATTTGAAGCAAAAATTGTTGAAATGTGTGAGGACATTGCAAAAACTAAAGGAACGAATGAAAAAGAGGCTCGTATTATCGGTTATTTTTTTATCCATCGAAAATTAACTCAAAAACAAATCCACGAATTAACAGGATTCTCAATGGGAACAATAATACCTATTTTGCGGTATCTGGTTACTATGAAATTCCTATTTAAGGAAAAAATACCCGGAACCCATACAAACCAGTACATGGTAATGGGAAATATCAACCAATTTTCAGCCCAGTTAATTATTCAATTTAAACTGTTGGGAGAGCAAGCAATTAAATTTTTCAAGGAAATGCACACAAAAATTAGTTCGACAGAAATTATTCAGTCAAAAGAATTTTTACTGGGTAGAATTAAAGATATTATTCAATATTTTAAAGAATTCTTAAATGTGGTAAATATTGCTATAAATAAATTAATTAAGGAAGACATTACTAAAACTGGTCAATCTGAGTTAAAACTTTTTTCAAGTCCAACCGAATTCTCTGATATTCATGAAATTGAGCGGAATATTATTGATTTTTTTTCAAAAATAACTCTACTCCAAACGTCGAAATATTCTTTTTCAAAATTATTAGGAATATTGTTTACTCATGAGAGCTTAACCCAGAAGCAATTACAAACTTTAACTGGATTTTCAGCAGGTACAGTTTCTCAAGATTTGAAACTAATGGAAAATATGGGCCTAATAATTCGGTCAAATACTAAATCGGCTCGAATTATTTATCAACTGGCTCCAGCTTCAACCATGCTCATTAAATTTACAAAAGACAAAACAAATACAGTATTGAAATGGAAACCGATTTTGGAGGAAATGAAGCAGGAACTTGATGATAATTTTAACGAATTAGGCGTCTTAAAAGGATTTGATACAATTTATACAGTTATAAGCCAGATTCAAAGGGTTTTTCCCATATATGAACAATTATCAAACTTCTTGAAAAATAAACAGTAAATGATGTTTATTTTTGGAAAGCGAAACTCTGAATTTTTAATTTGTCTTTTTTCCTCAATATCCGTAATTTTTCGACACAAGGATATAGCGAACGATGAGCAAATTGTCATAATAAAAATTTCAAGTAGATAAGGTAGAATTTTCAGGGCGGGGTAGTTGGTGGTTAATCCGGATAAATTATTTGGGAACTAACGTCTAAGATCTGGTCTGGACGGAATATATTTAATGTAATTACGTTTTAGTTTGTAGCTGTAGAAAAAATTAGGAAGTTGTTAATGTAAGTTCAAGAGTTTATTAGGCGTTTTCATCCAAAATTCCATTTAATTTCGACTCTTTTATCAAAAGAGTTTGAATATTTAGTTTCTACTGGTTTGACTTTCATGTGTTTTGTTATAAAGGGAATGACTTGATTCACCGTAAAAGAATCAACGTGAGGTATTGATAACTTTTTAAATGAATCATTTTTCGCTATTAAATTGACTTTCAATTGAACCTCCCCTGTGTCCGCTATAATATACAAACCCATCTATGCGTTTTCTCTAATTATCATAAAAGTTATTGAAAGGATATTTGCCCAAGAGAAAGATTTTTCATCAGATTTTCTAGTAAAATTTATCCCCTTCTTATTAATAATTATTGTTTCTGATTGACCTAAAAATCGCTTTGCTATTATCACTAGAATGATTAAGACTCCAAGGCTTAAAGTTATCACTAAATTTTCAAGCAGTGCTGCTAAATCTCTCTGAATAGATAAGAGAAGCGATTCTAAAACTCCTGCAATAAAAATAATAATTATAAAAATCAAAAGGTACGCTATCAAAACATTCCCAAGGGTATTTGAAGCTTTTATTTTGAAGCTTTCCATCATCAGTCTTTTGGTTAAATACAATCCTGTATATAATAATATTGGTTGTAAAAATCTTCATTTGGTCATTAGTATTCAAAAGGATGGGTTAATGATCTAATGATAGAGCAATTTCCAATGCCTAAACAGAAAAAGTATTTGTAAGCGTGGTATCAAGGTAATTTTTTATTTCGTCAGATAGTGGCGAGCCTTTCTCTTCAATCTCTTTTAATGCCTGCCACATAGAGATAGCGTTGTGTATATTGTTGGTGAACTGACTTAATTTTTGCTGGGCTGTGTATGACTGTCCCTGGAACACATAACACATTAAAAATGGCTCTTCAGACTTCATGAGCAATGTATATTTTTCCATTTTGACTCGATCGATAGATTGAGCAAAAATTTCAGCACTAAATCCTTGAATAGCAGTTAAGAACCCACCTATGAGTTGATCATTGACCTCACCTTCAGGGAGAAAAGTCTTGGAGAACCTACATAGCCCACTTCCCGAGAGAATTAGGAACAATATCGGTTTTTCTTCCGTCACCTCGGGAATATCTACAGCACGTTTTTGGAGCATACGTTTCATTACATCTTCTAAATGAGCAAATTCCGCTCGTTCCGTCAGGGATGCATTTCGCTCAATTAATTCCTCCCATTTACTTAATTGTTCAAGTAAATTGTCGTGTTCATTGGAGATCTTCATAGCTAATCGCTTCAGATCTCGCTCTTCAGCAATGAATTGGGCTTGAGTCAACAATCGACGAGCTTCATTCAAGTTAAGATCAACTAGCGCTAAATGAGCGTTTAACATGTAACTCTCGACCAGTAATGAGTGAGAATGTTGTGCTTTAGCAATCTCTAGCAGCCTTTTCACAAGAGGTTTTAAGTCATCCAAAATTTCTTGATTACCAGAACTAAGTAACTCACTAAGGAGCAA
>JAEOSY010000108.1 GCA_016840125.1 Candidatus Helarchaeota archaeon
AGGGGTCGTTTATTTGTTAACCGCTTTAAATGTTGGAGGGTATCTTTTTCAATTTCTGGGAGCTGCACTTACTGAATCCGCAAAATTAGCTATTTTAGTTAATGCAAACATAATCCTAGTCCCTATTTTATCGTATTTATGGTTGAATGAATCTATAGGTTATAAAAAAATCGGTGGAATGGTGATTGGATTAGTAGGTTTGTTTCTAGTTACAACTGGCGGATTTTTCTTGGTTTTACTTGAAGGTGAGTTAGTCGGTAATTTAATCAGTTTATGTGCGGGCTTTTTCTGGGCTATTTATATTGTCATAAGCAGAAAAGTGATGGCTAAGGAAAATACTGAATACAAACCACTTAATTTATCTCTCACCACGACAGCTCTCTCATTTCTATTCCTAATTCCTTTATTATTCCTCTTTACCACTGAATTCAGTGCTGCGATCACTCTTCCAATATTTCCTTGGTGGGAATTAATATACCTCGGGATTATTTGCACTACATTTGCCTATTCCCTCTTTTACTTCGGCGTGAAATCGGTTAGTGCCACAAATACGACCTATATCCTCCTCCTCGAAACCGTAGTGGGCGTCTTTTTAGGCATTTTCATTGGGTCTGAAATATTTACAATATTCACAGCTATCGGTGCTGCCCTCGTTTTGTCATCGATAATTATTATCAATATCTCGTAAATTGAACTGGAGTCTTCAGTTTTCTCAATTCACCTTGTCGAGGAAAATAATCTAAGAATATGGACTCGAATTGTCTGTAGTACTCTCTATTTGAATCCTTCGAAGTTGGTAAGACTCTCCAAATTGATTACACAAATTAAAAATTTGTATCAAATTGGATTAAAAATTCATTTTCCAGTTATCAGAATGTTAAAAGAAAATTGAAGAATAATAACAAACTAAATTAATTGAAATCCATCAGTTAAAGAACCTATGGCAAAAATTTCAAATGGGGCTGATGAGAAGCAGAAGATTATAGCCGGAGCAGCTGAATCGGTTCTTCAGCTAATCAAGCCCGACTTGAATAAACTTGACATCATCCCAAATCAATTAGAAGACTTAAAACAATCCATCCATCTACAAAAAAAGGATCAAAAAAATTTAGAAACCCAACAAATGAATCTGAATAATCAATTCAAAGAATACCAAAACGATTTGACAAACAGATTAAACAGCGTTGAGGGACGCTTGGATACTAACACAGAGAAGATTATTACACAAATAAGATTACATTCTCAATCACTTGATCTACAAATAAAGCGTCTTTCACTAAGTTCATCCCAAAATAATGACGCCATATCAACATTGACTAATTTACTTAATTCAATCTCTAAAAATATGGAAGAAATTTTAAATGGGTTGAATATAAAAGTGGAAACTATCTCAGATAATGAATCCACGCATTATAATTACCTTTTAAAACAATATGAGTCCCTAAGTTCAGGTATAAATGCCTTAAAACAACTATATGATTTGACTTCAGCCACTTTAAATGAGATCGATAATAAACTAAACCGATAAAGCAGAGCCTAATTCGGTTCTTTATTTGTTAAAACAACCTCAGGGATCCTTGGACTTCTCAACCCCCCCCTACCGACTTGAAGGCCGTCAGAAAAATAACTCCAATAACTATAATTCCTATCCCTATCCATTGCAGCACCACGATGGGCTCATTAAAGATGAAGATAGCTAAAAGTGTGGGGAGTACGATGCTCATTGCAGTGAAGCTTGGGACAACAATCACCGCATCCGCTTTTAAAAATCCAAAATTTGTCATGAGGAGAGTTGCGGCAGCAAACCCAAACATAATGAAAACAAAATACCAATAGCCGGGGAGCCAAGTAATACGCTTAGTCAAGGTTTGAAAGCACATGAACGCCCCGGCAAAGGATCCAAAGATAAATCCCGCTGCTACATACTTATTAAACTTGGAATACAATCCGAGAAGTATAAAAATCCCCATAATCCCCCCAAGCAAGAAGTAAAAGAGAATAGAATCAAAGTAGGTAGGTACTGACTCTGGATCAGGCATGAAAATAGCGGTGAGAATTAATCCAAGCACAATCAAAATAATACCAATGAATTTCATCCGATCCATTGGCTCTTTTAAAATGAAATAGGAGAAAAGGCAGAGTATTATGAGCCCTAATCCTTCAAAAGGCGCAATAACTGAGATAGGTGCATATTTTAATGCAAACAAGTGGATAAACATAAATGCACTTGTTAAAACTAATCCCCCAATCCAAATACCTACATTTTTCCCCTTTTTCCCCGAAGTTACCCCATCTTACGTGTATCCCACAATTGCAAACTTTTGAATCCCTTTACCTAAATAGAGACAAGTATATGCAACCAACGCTAATACCAAACCTACCGTAATATTCCAATCGTCCATTTCTTAACCACATTTAAACTTATAAGGAAGAGGCTAATTGTTTGAATAATTGAAATCAACTTTATTTAATTTCTCAAATAATACTTAATTCATCTAGGTGAAACATATGAGCGAACAAATTCCCAAATATAAAGATATATCCCTCTCCTTCGAGGAAAGGGCTAAAGATTTAGTTTCTCGGATGACTTTGAAAGAGAAGATATCTCAAATGGTAGATAAAGCTAAAGCGATTCGCCGGCTTGGTATTCCTGCATATAATTGGTGGAATGAATGTTTGCATGGAGTGGCAAACGCGGGTATCGCAACTGTTTTTCCCCAAGCTATGGGAATGGCGGCGACCTTCAATAAAGATCTTATTTATGAAGTCGCTACGATCATCTCAGACGAAGCTCGTGCTAAGTATCATGATGGGTTGCGACGAGGGACCTATAAAAGAACCCTAATTCCAATGCTTGGCTTGGTGGTTGGCGGGGCGAATGGTCTCACCTTTTGGAGCCCCAATATTAATATTTTTCGCGATCCCAGATGGGGGCGTGGTCAAGAAACGTATGGTGAGGATCCTTATTTAACCGCAGAAATAGCGAAAGTTTTTATTAAAGGACTTCAAGGAGATCACCCTAAATATCTAAAAGTGGTATCCACACCAAAACATTTCGCAGTTTATAATGGTCCTGAGCGTGGGCGATTTAGTTTTGATGCAAAGGTCAGCATAAAAGATCTCCGTGAAACTTATTTATATGCCTTTAAAGAGGCTGTCAAGGTTGCGCATGCAGCATCTGTTATGGGGGCGTATAATAAGCTTAATGGCATCCCTTGTTGTGCAAACAAATTTTTACTTACAGATTTGTTGCGTGATGAATGGGGGTTTGATGGTTATGTCGTATCCGATTGCGGCGCTATTTTGTGGAATCGCCTTCGACATAAATTTTTCAGTTCGTTCGCTCAATCAGCAGCTTGGGCTGTTAAAAATGGCTGTGATTTAGAATGTGGCACATTTATCAATGCCTACCAATCTCTTAGTCGAGCTATCAAATGGGGTTTCATCACTGAGAAGGAAATTGACCGGGCAGTTTTTCGCCTGATGAAAGCCCGATTCAAGCTGGGTATGTTCGATCCCCCTGAAACTGTTCCCTATGCCTCTACTCCCTTCGAGCTGAACGATTGTCCCGCCCATAGAGCGATGGCTCTTAGGACAGCGAGGGAATCGATTGTCCTCCTCAAAAATCAGGATAATTTGTTACCTTTAAATAAAAATTTGAATACTATTGCGGTAATCGGACCCAATGCAGATTCCAAGAGCGTTTTACTGGGGAATTATCATGGTATTCCGTCAAAATCCGTTACCTCACTTGAAGGAATTAAAAATAAGGTCCCTTCGGGAACAAAAGTTCTCTATACGAAAGGATGCAAAGTAAGAAGGAAGATTTTTAGAGGCTTTTCAAGAGCTTTAAAGATAGCTAAGCAAGCGGACTTGGTAATTGCATGTATGGGTCTTGATCAGAGCATGGAAATGGAGGATATGCTTTTTACGCCTTATCCTGACAGGTTGAGTATCGAATTACCACTACACCAGCAGAAGTTATTACAGGAGATCCATATCTTAGGGAAACCCATTATTTTGATTTTGATGAGTGGAAGTCCGATCGCGCTCCCTTGGGCTGCAAACCATCTTCCCACAATCATTCAATTATGGTATCCTGGCGAAGAGGGTGGAACTGCCCTTGCTGATGTTCTCTTCGGAGATTACTCTCCTGCCGGCCGACTACCTGTTACAGTCTATAGATCAACTGAGGATCTTCCTCCTATTACAGATGTTAGTATGAAGGGGCGTACCTACCGGTATATCGAAACCGAACCTCTCTATCCCTTTGGTTATGGATTGAGTTATACAAAATTTAAGTATAGCAATTTAAAACTGAGTGCGCAAGAACTGAGAGCAGGTGAAGATTTAACCATTAGCATTGATGTTGAAAATATTGGGGATCATTTGGGAGATGAAGTAATCCAACTGTACCTAAAAGACTTAGAAGCCTCAGTTCGAGTCCCTCACCATCAGCTTACAGGATTTAAACGCATAAACTTGAAGCCTGGTGAAAAGCAATCGGTCTCCTTTTTGATAACCGCTCGACAGATGGCATTGATCACTAAAGAGGGAAAATGCATATTAGAACCTGGAAAATTTAAAGTTACAGTTGGTGGCTGCCAACCTGATAGTCGGAGTAAAACTCTCTTGGGTGATATTTACTTAGAAGATATTTTTGAAATAATGGGTAATAAATTAGAACTTGAATATTAATTACACAATAGAATGAACCTAGTCGCTAAAAATTTACTCATTTAAAGTGATTTCAAAGTAAAATGTCGTGCCTTTCCCTAGCCCTGGCGAATCCACCCAAATTTTTCCATTATATTTTTCAATAATCCCTTTGCAAATAGTTAAACCTAAACCAATTCCTTTAATATTAAACTGGTTGGTATCTTCTAGTTTTCTAAATCTCTTAAAAATGCGAGGGATATCCTCCTTTTTTATTCCAACTCCATAATCCGTTATAGAAAATATCCACTTATTGTCTCTAATAGTCGAATTCAAATTAATTTCCGAGTTTGGATAAGAAAATTTCATGGCATTATCGATTAAATTTCGTATTACTCGTGTAATTTGGTCTTCATCTAGAGTGACTTCTAAATCAGCTTCATAAGAATCTATTATTTTTAATTGCTTTTTGGATAAAATTATATGAAAATCTTGTTTTAACTCATGTATTAATTTACTTATTCTAAATTTATCCTTTTTTAGTGTTATCCTGCCTTCTTTTAGTTTATTATAATTAATCAATTCATCAATTAATCTCTCTAATCTCTCTTCATTCCGATGAATTATTTCTAAACCCCTAATTTCTTCATGGGTAATATTCTCCGATTCAAGAAGTACTTCGGTTATTCCTTTAATAGCTGTGAGAGGATTGCGAAAATCATGTGCTACGTCTGCAAAAAACTCATCTTTCAATCTATCCAATTGCTTTAATTCTTCATTCTGTATTTCTAACTTATTTAATAGTCGAACGATATACTCTTCCGCTTCTCTTTGTGTAGAGATATCTTGAGAAATTATTTGTATGAATTGTTTGTTTCCAAATTCGACAAGCGAAGCTTGCACACTTAACCAGCCTGAGGTCCCATCCTTCCTCTTTACTTCAATTTCTATTGGAGGTACCTTCTTTTTATTACGTACAATCTGAAGTAAATTTTCTAGTATATTTTTTGTGACATTCAAAACTTGAATTTGTTTAAGGTGCAGCCCTATGAAATCCTCTTTATCATAGCCAAGTATCCGGGGTGTAACCGGATTACAATCCATAATGACTCCCTCATAGCTTACTAATATAACAGCAGAGGGGGAATTTTCAAATAAATGTCTAAATTTCTCTTCTGATTGCCTCAATGCTTCATTTTGTTTTTCAGTTACATCTAATAAACTGCTAATTTCCTCTTCTGCGACTTTTTGTTCAGTAATGTCCTGACAAATTACTTGAATTAGTTCATTCCCATTTAATTCGATAAATAAGGCCTGAATACGCATCCAGATTGTATTCCCATCTCTCTTTTTGGCTTCAACCTCTATAGGAGGTAAATTCTTGCTTGTACTTAGCATTATAAATAAAT
>JAEOSY010000109.1 GCA_016840125.1 Candidatus Helarchaeota archaeon
CTTTATCGGTTATACTAACGCTTTTTCTTCTCGTTCCTACGAGCCAGGGATTGTATGCAACGTCAGTCGGCACCGCATCCAGCATCGGTCCGGGAACGTACCAAGATACTATAGCGGCTCCAGATGGAATTGGTTTTTATAATGTAAGTGGAGTGGTTGGTGCGACACTAACAGTTTCGGTAACTTATAGCACCGTAACCGCGACCTTAGAGCTCTACCTGCATTATCCAAATTATGCGATCGCTGATAGCGATCTAATTCAGGATGGGGATCAGACCGTCTAAACAGTTATGAACGTCAGCGCACCTTATATCATCCATTTCTTTAAAATGCCCGGTGAACTTAATATAACACTCACAATCTCTATAACTTCCCCTGGAATCCCTGGCTTCGATCTAGTTCTTACCACATTTTCTATACTTTCTCTCTTCGCCATCCTCTTTCTATATAAACACCGAAAAATACCCTTTTAATTCTCCTTTTTTATTTTGAATTTAGTCTTATTCACCAAAAATTTAATTCCTCACAAACAACTTCAATATTTAGCTATAAAATGACTTGAGTGGAAGGAAAATTGTCAAAAATTCAAGATGCTTATAAGGAAATTGAAACGGTCATTGGGGCAGATTTCATTTCCGATAAAGATTTCATGAAAGCCGCCTATTCACGGAACGTGGATCCCGCCTTTCCAGATCGATGGGCGGATATGATTGTGAGACCCCAAACTTCTGAAGAAGTGTCAGATATCGTAAAGATAGCGAATAAATTTAAGATTCCTATGGTTCCTCGGGGGGGTGGCGCTGATCTTGTTGGCGGGGCCACTACACAAGGGGGAATCCTTCTCGATCTCACTCGTATGAACCAGATTTTGGAATTAAATGAAGATAATTTCTATTGTGAAGTAGAATGTGGTATTACTTGGGCCATTCTTCTTTCTGAATTACTGAAAAGAGGGCTTACTACGGGGATTGTGGGACCTGGAAGTGGGTATTCCGCGACCATTGGGGGTGGGCTTTCTAATAATACCGCTGGTTTCGGCTCTACCAAATACGGTCTCATCTCAGAGAACTGTCTCGGGGTAGAAGTTGTCCTCCCAAATCCGAAGGGGTCGATTCTACGAACAGGGGTAGCCGCCAACAAATATGCGGAACCATTCTGCCGCTACGGGGTCGCTCCTGACTTCACCGGTTTATTTCTTGGTGATGTCGGCACAATGGGCATTAAGACTAAGGCTTTCTTGAAGCTCTATCCTGATCCTCCCTATAAAATCAGAAGGAATTACATGCTGAATAAAAATGACTATACACTCCTCTTTCAAGTGATGCGTCGGGCACAAATGGAAATCCGTGATGGGCTCCAGGATTTATATATCACTCCGAAAATGGTTTTGGATTTACTTGGTAATTTTGTCAAACGAGAGAACAAGCCACCCAAACGTCCTCGACTCAAAGGACCCGTTTTAATGTTCATCCTCGAAGCATTCGATGAACGCATCCTTAATGTCTATTTAGAGCAACTTGAAGCTATCATGAAAGATGTCGGAAGACCTTTTGAATGGACCGAAATGGATACGAGCCTAGAGGAAACCAAAGATTGGAAAATGACCTTACAGTTCGTCTATAATTACTTCAATAAATTTATAGCGCTCATTCCGGGCAAAATTTCCTGTACTACCTGCCACAAAGTGCCTATTGCTTCCATGGCAGAGAAAAAGAAGCTAAGTACCCAATTTGATCTGGATCATCAAGATATTTTCCCCCCTCGGAGTATGGCTGCATTCGCCACATCCATCCACCTCCTCCCGAACGGACACTGTGTTTTTGCTGGGGGGTTTAATGCGGAAAATATAGATGAACAACGGGAAGCTGCAATGAATTTATGGCACAAGAAGGTGGCAGCGCAAGTCCAGTATGGTGGTGCGCACTATTGGCTGGGGGAAGCGATTTCTCAATCCATCGTCGAGTCGGGCGCGTTCACACCGGACTTCACCCAGTTTTTTAAGGACATTAAAAAGACTCTCGACCCCAATTTACTACTGAGTCCCAAGAAGTTCCACATGGTATCTATGGAGAAATTTATTAAGAAAAAATAATCATAACATCAATGTCCTTAAATACATTAATGTCCTTATTGATCCTATGACTAATTTGAGAATTAATCTACCAGAAGAACTGGATAAAGAATTTCGGACGATAATCGCATCTAAATATGGCTTTTCAAAGGGATCATTATCTATGGCTACACAGGATGCGATTTTAAATTGGATCCTAAAAAATGGTAAGGAACCTTGGCTATATATTGATAGTAATATGTCGCTTGAAATTCATGAAGCCATCATGATGGTATTTTTCGAAATAATTACTCAACAATTGAAACCGAAAAGAATAGGGATATCATTTACTGCATCAGATGACGAACTCGAACTGTTCTCCAAAGTTTTTGAAGGATTTGAATTAGATGATAATGAGGTCTTTCTTGAAGTAGAAATAAATAATATCACTAAGACTTTAAGGCAATTATTCAAGATCATCAATATACAAGAGAAGTCGAGTCTCCTGATTGAACTAGATAATATTAATATCATTGGCGGAGGTGGGGGCTGCTTGAGTCTTTGGGGTAAAATTACAATACAACAATATAATCAAATTGTAATCAAATTTCTAAAAGAATTGAAGATAGATATTCAAGCGGATCTAACCAATCTCACGAATTATCAATTAATCCTGTTAAATTCAAATTCAAACCTCATTGAATTAATCGAAAATTAGGTGATACCTTGGCAAGAGACGCATATATTAAGAGGATCCTCGGGCATTTTAAAAATTTAGCAAAGCATACCACCAGACCGTATGAACCCACTCCTTCCCACCTAAAAAGACGCCTTCTTTTACCACTTTGTGAAGATATTAATCTATTATTAGAAAAGGGGAATAAAAATGATTATGAAAAAGCTTTAAGTGGAATGTCAAAAATCTGTAAGCAGTTATTTCAAGGTACTAGTTAAATGTCTTAAGTTCAATTGTTGTTAGATTTATTTTCAAAGAAGTGAATGATGATGAGTTTTAGACGAGATTTAGATGAAATAAAGCAGAAAGGTGAGGAATTACAGAATTCCGTATTCAAAGGTGCAGAGATGTTAACCGTCGTTTGGGAAACGAAACCTGAAATAATAGAACGGATACTCCCGCCGCCGCTCGAACCTGTGGCACGACCTCTGGTTACGGCGTTTATTGCCCGCTACCCGAGCACCAACCAAGGTGTCCCCTACCTAGAAAGCGACCTTTTCATTAGATCGCAGTTCAAAGGGGAAATGGGGAACTACCATCTGGCCATGCATGTGGATGATGACAGGGCAATGATAGGGGGGCGAGAGATCTGCGGATTCCCAAAGAAAATGGCGAACCTCCATTTTGAACGGAATGATAAAGAGGTCCATGCTTGGTCCGAACGGCTTGGAACTCGCACCATCGAACTCCATGCAAATATTGCTGGAAAATTCAACTCGCCTGAACTCCCCGATATAATAAAAGAATATAAGATATTACCCTCACGGAAGAGAGGGGCGGTAAGTTACAATTTCAAGTTTTTTACTTCACCTGATCGGAATGGATTTGATTATCCTCCACGACTTGTAAGACAAGAGACCCTTATTAAACCCCAATCGATGGAAATGGGTGAAGTAGAGATAAAACTAGGATCTTCTGTCCATGATCCGTGGGGTGAACTCGAAATTGTCAATACTCTTGGTGCCTTATACCTAAAAACGAATAATACCATGCTTCCTGGTAAGGTAGTCGCTGAAGTAGATCCCCAAGAATTCCTCCCTTATGCGTTTATCAAACTTGATTGGTATTAATACATTCTCTTAGAGGGATGTAATCTGACCTATACCGCTGATCTTAAATCTCTGAAACAGCATCTAGTCCCGAAATGGTATCATGATGCGAAGCTTGGCATATTTATTCATTGGGGATTGTTCTCAGTTCCCGCTTTTGCAGCACCAGAAGCAAAAGACATACGTGAGAGTATTAAGGAGGGTGGATTTGCTTGGCACTTTAAAAACAATCCATATGCCGAGTGGTATCTTAATACACTAAGAATTCCGGGTAGTCCTACTCAAAATTATCATAATAAAACATATGGAAAAGATTTCCCATATGAAGACTTTGTTTCGATATTCAATGAGGCTTGTATGAAATGGAATCCGAATGAGTGGGCGGATTTATTTAAGAAAGTTGGCGCACGGTACGTTGTTCTTACTACCAAACACTGTGACGGCTTCTGTCTCTGGCCAACAAATTATCCTAATCCCTTTAAGGAAAATTATATTGCAAAACGAGATATTGTTGGTGAGCTTACCAAAGCGGTCAAAACACGAAATATGAGAATGGGATTTTATTATATTGGTCCTTGGGACTGGACATTCAATGAAATCTCAATTCAAGACCTTAGAACTTTCTTGACAAATGGTCTTTTAGATCCCCAATTCGCTGAATATGTTACAAATCATTGGTATGAACTGATTGATCGTTACGAGCCTTCCATTCTCTGGGGTGATATTGGATTTCCTCCCGCTGGAAATGAGAAGGAACTCTTCGCTTATTTCTATAATAAAATTTCAGAGGGCGTGGTTAACGATCGGTGGACGAAATTAGGTGAGAAAACACGGCGCCTATTAACGAGCTGGCCAATTCGGGCAGTAGTTAGTTGGTTCGCAAAACGTGCGATGGTCAAAGGATCTTCAACTGCATTAAAACCACCCCATTATGACTTTTTAACCCCTGAATATACCTCGTTTAAGATGATAGTGAAAGATAAATGGGAAAGTACACGTGGTATTGGGCATTCTTTTGGTTATAATAAAATGGAACCTGAGAGCAATTACTTGACCATTGAAGAACTTGTGCATATGTTTGTAGATATTGTAAGTAAAAACGGGAATCTTCTTCTAAATGTTGGCCCAATGGCTGATGGCACTATTCCGGAAATCCAAAAACAACGACTCCTTGGACTTGGAAAATGGTTAGAGGTCAATGGGAACGCCATTTTCGATACTCGTCCTTGGAAGATTGCAGAAGATGTGACTTACGAGGGTGTTGATGTAAGGTATACCCAGAAAGAAAACGCACTTTATGCCATTTTACTTGCTAAACCTGAGGGTAAATCGATAACCTTGAAAAATATGAGTTTTAAAGGGAAGCTGACTGTCATGTTGCTGGGTGAAGAAACGCCGCTTGAAACCCAGAAGGACGGCACTACTTTAGTTGTAAAATTGCCCGATGATATACCATCCACTCCTGCCATTTCACTGAAAATATCCCCCCTACCGCTATAGAGACTTGTTCTCATGAACCAGAGGGAACGGTTTTTGGCAACCATTGAACGAAAATCCGTGGATCATCCCGCATGTTGGTTAGGTATGCCTGCAGCCGCATCCCTCCAAGGTATATATGAATATTTCAAAGTCAGAAATCTACGAGCTTTAAAAGAAAAGATTGAGGATGATATCTGGCCCATAGATGTCCCCTATAATTGTCCTCCAAACAATCATATTGCCTGTGCTTTCGATTTTGCAAAGGACCGGACGATGAATTATGAATCTAGGACTCTAACCGCCCCCGGATTTTTTGAGGAATACACTGATCCTTCTAAAATCGATGATTTCAATTGGCCCGATCCCTCCCAATACATTAATTCTCAAGATTGTAAAAGAATCATAAATGAAATACCATCAGACTACGCTTTATTGGGAGTAATGTGGTCGGCACACTTTCAAGATACTTGCTCTGCTTTCGGTATGGCAAAGGCCCTTACCAATTTAATATATGCACCCGAAATGTTTGAAGCTGTGATTAAACGCATAACTCAGTTTTATCTACAAGCAAATGAGATATTTTATGAAGCAACGAAGGGAATGTTAGATGCTGTGCTAATCGGTAATGACTTTGGGGCGCAACGAGGTCTAATGGTATCACCTCAACATCTCCGAAAATATGTCTTTCCCACCCAAAAAATGCTTGTGGATCAAGCAAAGGACTATGGATTGAAGGTCATATTTCATTCATGTGGGTCCATTTACGAAATAATTCCAGATTTAATTAAATTGGGTGTAGATGCAATCCATCCTATTCAAGCTCTCGCATTACGAATGGAACCTGAGAGGCTAAAGGCAGACTTCGGGGATGAAGTTTCATTCTGTGGAGGCGTTGATGTACAACGGCTGATGGTTAAGGGAAATACTACCGATATTCAAATAAAAGTTCATAAATTAAAAGAGATATTTCCTACAGGTTTGATTATCTCTCCTAGCCATGAGGCTCTTCTTCCTGATGTGAATCTGGCGAATGTTGAAGCGCTTTTTTCAGCTGTGAAAGACTAGTTATACATCCTTTATTGTGCAATCTTTTTTAATTCTCTTCTCTTTTTCCTTTCCCTCGCCCTCAGTTTAGCTTTAATAAAAGGTTCCTTTTTTTCTTTTATAGAATTATACAAATCATCAACTGTTAGCGGTGGAATGGTTGTCTGGTCTTTTTGCTGAAGGCTAATAGCTTCCTCTGGGCAAGTAGAAACACAATTACCACATCCAATACATCGGTCTCTATTTACTTGCGAGACTCCTTCATCCATTTGCAATGCCTCTAATTGACACCGATCAATACAGGTTTCACATCCTATGCAGCGTTCAGAGTCCACCTGCGCATAGTAATTGGAAACTGCAAAATCTACCGGTCGGGGTAGGCTTTTCATTCCTCTTATCAAACCACAACAACAAGCGCAACAGCTGCATATCGCCCCTGGCTTTTGTGAATTAATTGGTTGAAGAATCAACCCATCTTGCTCGTTCTTTCTTAAGATTTCAAGAGCCTCTTCTTTTTCTATTGATCGTCCCCATCCCAACTCAATATTCATCTGTGCCCATTCTCCAAACACCATACAGTTTTCTCGTTCTTTGGTCTGCTTACAGGGTTCTCCTAAAAGGTCCTGCGCATTACGACAGATGCATTCAACGACGCAAAAAGGCCCTTCTAAGGATTGGATAATTTCATTCAATTCATCGTAGGTGCCAATAATATTCTCTCGTGCGATGCTTTCCTCCACAGGTATAACCCGGAGTTGATTAATCCCAGTACTAAATGCCTCCACCGCAAAGCCCTCTCCTGCATATTGGAAGATATCCTGTACAAATTCCCTTGTCAGCCTTTTAAGTTGATACTCATACATCCCTACCATCAGCACTGCATTGGCGTAGTGCTTTTCACCATTTACTCTTTTGTAATGAATCCCTCCTTTTTCCACCATGGTATCCAACATTTTCCTTAAATCTTCAAGCGAATACTTCTCGTTATCCACCCGCTCATAAATGGTCTCTATGGATTCATAATCAAAGGTCAATTTTGTTGCCATTCTCGCTTCTTCTGGACTAAAAATATGTTTTAGAATTCGGATTTCCACACCTGATTTCGTAGCGGGAAACCCGATGGGTAATGTATCTAAATGTTCTTGCAATTCACGATATGGAGTTTCATTCTCACTCATTTTTTATTCCTCAAAAAAGATTTTCAAGCATTACACATTTAAGAGTTTCTTTATTTATCTTATAACCTATATTTTAAGGAATTATTATTTAAATAAGGGGTGAGATCTATGCCTAAAATCCTGAGAAATCCACGGGATTCTGAAATAGCAGTTGCAATAGATCAAAATATGGTTGATTACTGGAAGTCTCCAAGGGAATATTATAATAATTTTGCTGAATTCATAGAAACTAAGGAATATTTTCAATACACAACAGGAATCTCCTTTCCTATGTCGAATGGAGTGTTAGATGCTAAACTCTCTCCAGAAACTGCGGAAGAAACAATAAAAGAATTGATTGCATTTTATGAGAAAAAACAACTTCCATTTCTTTGGCTTTATGGTCCCTCCAACAAACCAGCGAATTTGAGGGAGCTGCTTACAAAAAATGGTCTGCAGCTTTTTAGACCGAATACGGGAATGGCTTTCAGCTTGAAAAACCAAGCTCTAGAACCAAAATCAATTCCGAAAGTAGAAATAGTTAAAGTAGGAGCTGGGAAGATATTAGGGGATTTTTGCAAGGTGGCTTTATTTGGCACTGGAATCCCCTTAGAACTAACTTATGAGCATTACCTACCATTATTTTCCTCTTGGTTACTAAAAGAAAACTCTAACGTGAGTGGTTTCCTCGCTTATTTAAATGGACAACCTGTGGCATCGTCAGTGGTGTTTTATAGTGCGGGTGTTGCAGGCATCTATTGGGTTGCCACCTTGGAAGAAGCAAGAAATAAAGGAATTGGAACTGCGATAACGCTTGCCCCAATGCAAGAAGCAAAAGACCTTGGGTATGAGATTGTCATTCTCCAATCGTCCGTAATGGGTTTCAATTTATATAAACGAATAGGGTTTAAGGAATATAATACATTTCAATTATTGGTGTGGATTAAATAAGAGAAGAGTCCTTTTTTACAACCAAAATTCTTTAATCTAATCATTTTATTATCCTGTACCAACCAACTAAAAATAGAAAAGAAGATGATTGAATGCCAAGTGCAGCACAAACACAATTATTAGAAAAGAAACTAGTTTCCATCCGAGTACCTCAGGCAGAGATCGCAATAATACTGAAGAATTTTGAGACGTTATCGAATGATATAAAGGGGGGCAGTTTAGCCCGACAGACGCAAGTTATTCAAAAGGTCGACCCCTTGGAGGCAGTTGCTCAAAAGATAATCGACGATCCTGTTTTTAGAGACAAATTTATTGAAAACTATGTTGGTGCAGTTAAGATTCTAGGATACTATACTCCAGATCAAAAATAATTCCATTCTTTTTTTTATTCAGTTCAATGATGTTCAGTTCGAGAAATGATCTCGTTTTGAATCTCGATACCTAATTCGGTGAAATACGCCGAGTAACCTCCTACTTTTACAATTAAACCTCCATATTCCCCAGGGTTCTCCTGTGCATCCCGTAGCATCTCTGCAGATACGACCGTTGGTTGAATTTGTTGTCCCCCTAATTCGAAGTACCCCCGCATCAGCGCTGCCCATTTTTCTCGGTTCTCCTTCTTAAGGCCAATTGCTGTGGGGTGAAACTTCATATTTACCGCACACCCGAGGACATCTTGATAATCGATTGACGCAATAGACTTCAAAACTGCTGTTACCCCATTCTCTTCGACATTATATGGGTTGCAAGAGGCTGCGTAGGGTGTCGCCGCTAATCGCCCATCGGGTGTAGCGATAGAAATCCGCCCATCAATTGTATGCGTGGTCATACTGATCATATAGGGGACAAAGACACCTCCCCGGTAGCTTTTATATTTATAGGTATCTTCAAAAAGCCGGGCTGTGAGAGTTCGGGCGAGTGCATCGACCTCTTCATACCCATTCCCCCATTTTCCCTTAACCTTCATAATCTTCCGATGTAAATCCTCATAACCCTTAAAATTGTGATCAATGGCTTGTAGCAACTCAGAAAAAGAGGTAAATTTTTCATTGTAGATAAGCCTCTTTATTACATAAAGTGAGTCCGTAAGGTTGGCGATACTATTGATGAAGGAGATGCCCGAGAGATCGTACTTCGCCCCACCCTCCGTTACGTCTTTCTTACTGTCGAGACAGCCATCCATGAAGGCGGAGATATACGGGGCCGGTAGATATTTCGCATATAATTCGTCCCGGAGATTAGATCCTTTCACTATCAGCTCTATCTGGTTCTTTGCTTGTGCAACTAGGGCATCAAGAAACTCTTGGAATGAGGTAAACTCATCGGGATCACCGGTTTTCAACCCGAGACCTTTTACCATTCCCATCAGAGTTTGGGAATCGCCACTGCGTAGAGTCATATCTAAGAGTCGACAGAGTAGCAGCGAATTCGCACTCATGCCCCCTGTTTTCCCAGGACATAACATCTCAACACAACCCATTATAGCATAATCACGAGCGTCCTCATCGGAAAATCCCCGCTTTTTCATTGCATTAATGTTAATATCATCATTGAAAAGTGACAGATTAGAACTTCCTTCGTAGAGGACTTCCGCTGCTTTTAAAAGCGTAGAGTCTGGCATGTCTTGATGAACTCTGAGCGAAATATTGGTAACTGCTCTAGAATTGTTTGCTGCTTCAAGAAATAACTCTGTCAGCTCATTCGTCCCATCAGATCCATCTGGTTTCAAACCCCCTAATGTGATTGGAGTGGATCCTAAATATCGGTGATAAAAATTGGCTAGCATATTCGATTCTGGGCGAATGTTCTGGGACATGACCTTCAAGAGGAGCTCCTCTAATAATTCTAGCGCTTCTTCCCGCGTAATACGCCCCTCTTCTATATCTTTTTTATAATAGGGGTAAAAAATCTGATCCATCCTCCCGAAACAATGGAGATTAATAGGATGAGCTAGTTCCACCGCAGTTTTAATAATCCAAGCTGACTGTACTGCTTGGGAAAAGGTTTGTGGGGGATTAAGTGGAACTTCTCTACAGTTTTCCGACATTTGTCCTAGTATTTCCCTTCGGGATTCATCACTTTCTACATTATACTGTGCCTCAATTTTCTCTGCTAATCGGGTTGCGAATATAATAACACCTTCTAACGCAACCTTAATTGATTTGAGATAATCTAATTCATTTGGAGAAAGGGATTTACCCTTCAATTTCGCCTCTACGTCTTCTCTTAAACTCAATAAACCTCTGGTAATCGCGGTCTCATAATCTAGAATAACGTGACCTTGGAGGAAGGCAATTTGAGAACAAAGTGATAAAAATTGAATTTGCTTTGAGTTATTCGCGGGAATTGCCGCAGTAAAGCCTAGTAAACTCTTTGGAATTAGATCTGATTGCATAACTTCTTTCTCAACGATATCGACAATACTTTTTCCTTTCCATTGAGGTAATAATTTCTTAAGTAATATTTTCTTGTCAGCATCCGATATTGAGAACGGGTTAATTTTCCTCTTATTCATGGGTGTGATACCCATATTCATTGGTTGTGAACCTTTTATCCGCCTTTGATTCCGAATTGCTGCCAATATTTGTCTTTTTTTCAGTAGATACCCGATCAATCCTAAATATTTTTTAATGCGAAACCAAAGTAATGACCGGCGTGTCAATTCATTCCGAAAAACATTATTAAATACACCGCGTTCAATGTCGATAGGGACACCTAAGAAGTTCTCCGTCCAGTAACCCGCAATTCGATCATCAGGATCAACGTAATGGGTCATGTTCTCGTAGACATGTTTCATTGACAGGGCTACATGGATATTTTGGGGCAAGTGACTCTCTTCAAAATACTTCTCCGTGTAAAATTTCGCTCTCTGGATACTTATAATCGGCACTTCCGTTTGGTACCGTTCCCGTAACCGCTCTATTCTTTCACTAACCAAATTATCCATCCTCGTATTTGGTTTTTTACTCAAATATACATAAATTCTACGAATAAAAATCCTAGGTGAAAAACAAGAAATTTAATCCAAATAACTTAGAATCGATTTTTTCAGCAGGAAGAATATTCACTCCCTTAGTTTTTAATAGTATGGTGACTAAAATTTTAGAGGAGATGGGATGTTTGAATCCTGAAATTGAAAGACATGTACTGACAAAAGGAAAATACACCCCTCCTACATGTATGAAATGTGGATACCTACTCAAAAAAGAGGAGGATCGATGTTCGGTCTGTGGAGCCGTCCGTGTTTGGATAGAACCACTCCCTTCGATACCTGAAGATTACGCGGCATACAAAAAACGAATGAGTCAGCTGAACCATTATGAATCTTCATGCCTTGAATGTAAGGATCATCAGTATTTTCATTTAAGCGGTGATTTAAAACTGCTCCGGTCCTTGGAGTCTCTTTCATGCCCCCGGTGCGGAACTACCCTAAACCCTACTCTCAAAAAACTCGCAAAACATACATACTTTTTCTACTGCCCTTGGGATCACGAGGAGTTTGATATCCATCTCGACGATGATATAGAAGTTGTCAAGAAAAACCGACCAAAATGTCGTTATTGTGGTGAACTCCTACGTTTGGAAGGGCAACGTTGGTAATAGGTTATTATTTAGGATGTTGTTTTTTATATAAGTAGAGGATAGCTCCTACGACCATAATGACTAATACTGCAGCAGTGAATGGAATACTGGTTGGTCCAGTCTCAGTACGATGGAAGAGGTGTATATCACCGTTTGCAGCCTCAGCTATCAGCCAAATGCCTGTGAGAGCGTAGCCGACCGCAAAACACCACCACATCACAGTTAATAACTCATCCGAAGGAGGTGCTGGTGATTGTCCTTGCTGCCTCATAGAAAGAATGTTACTTGAAAAAAGATCACCTAACCAATGAATTCTATCTCACCACGAAGGCGAATGTCGCGAGAGGAACTGCCAATGAGAATTTTAAAAATCCCTTTTTCTGCAGTCCAGTAATGATTGTTTTCATCAAAGAAAGAAAGATCCTGGGTTGTTATCTCGAAGGTGACTGATTTTTTCTCGCCAGGATTGAGTTTTATTTTTAGAAATCCTTTTAGCTCCTGTAAAGGACGTTCTACACTTGATTCCACATCTTGTATGTAGAGTTGGAGGACTTCAGCACCGGGATAGCTCCCAGTATTTTTAATATCACACGTTACTAATAACTTCTCGTCCTTCGATATTGTTTTTTTGTTAATTTGGAGATTTTCATAAGCGAAAGTGGTGTAAGACAACCCATGCCCAAAGGGAAAGAGTGGTTCCACATGGTTCGTGTCAAAGTGGCGATAACCAACGAAAATTCCTTCCTCATAAAGGGCCTTTAGGGGACCCGGATAGGTTTGAGGAGATTTATGTGCAGGTGAATCCTCTAGTTTTTTTGGGAAGGTAATAGGGAGTTTTCCAGAGGGATTGACCTCCCCGAACAGAATGTCGGCTATCACGCCCCCCCCATTACCTCCAGGATACCACGCCTCGAGAACAACTGGTACTTTCTCGATCCAGCTACTCATAGTAATTGGACTTCCATTTATAAGCACAACAATAGTATTGGGGTTGTCTTCCACCGTTTGGTTGATTAGATCAACCTGATCTTGGGGTAGATCTAGAGTAATTCTATCTGTGCCCTCTGCATCATTGTGCTGATCATGGTTCAACCCTGCAAAAATAATGGCTATATCTACGTCACTTGTAGAAGTTGTTAAGTCGATTTTTCCATGAATTTTTTCTTTCAGACCTTCCAATGGAGTAACTTCAGAGTAAGCATTTATGGCGGAACTGCCCCCGCCTCCGGCATGTTTCTTCTCGGCATTTGGCCCAAGGACGGCGATTTTTTTAAGGGTCTTGATGTTAAGAGGAAGTAAATTTTTCGTATTCTTTAAAAGTACTACGCCTTCTGCGGCGATTTCCGAAGCAACTTTTTGATGCTCGGGGGTATTTCGGCTTCCAGGAGGGATGATACTTTCATCATCGAATAGACCTACCAGAAACATGACGCGTAATATTCTTCTGATATTCTCATTGAGTGTTCCTTCTGTAATTCTCTCTTTTGCCAGTGCCTTCAGTATTTTCCTCTTTGATAATTTTAGGGGATATGGCATTTCAAGTGATAATCCTGCGTTTACACACCTTTGGGTTCTGGTACTGGCAGTAGCGCCCCAATCTGAGATGACAAATCCTCGGAAGCCCCACTCTTCCCTTAATACCTCCCGTAGGAGATGCTTATGTTCGCTACCAAAAATCCCATTCACTTTATTGTAGCAGGACATGAAAGACCATACATCCGCTTCACGGACAGTCGCTTGAAAAGCCGGATAGTAGATCTCCTGAAGGGCTCTTTCACTCACCTCAGAACTCACTCTAAATCTGTTTCTATCCTGATTGTTGCAAATGAAATGTTTCACGCACGCTCCAATTCGCTGACTCTGGATCCCTTTTACGACCGCGACGGCTAATGCTTTATTGAGATAGGGATCCTCCGTCTGATACTCAAACGTCCTTCCACATACCGGCGTTCGTTGAATATTGATTCCTGGAGCCAAGAGCATATGGTATCCGATCTCTCGTACTTCCTGAGCCGCTGCCACCCCGAATTTTTCTGAGAGTAGCGGGTTCCATGTAGCAGCCCGACAAATCGCAACAGGAAAATAGGTACATCTTTTTGCATTTGAGCTACCGGTACCTAAACCATGAGGGCCATCAGTCATTTTAAAGGATTTAATGCCCAAGCGTTCGATGGGATGGGTAAAGAAGGGAATAAAAGTTTTCTTTCCCCAACCAGCACAGAGCAAAATCTTTTCTTCCAACGTGAGACGGTTAAGGAGATCTTCAACTCGACTTTCTAAATCCAAGTCTGCATCCATATACGGGTAATTGTCTATTTTTGGCAATGACATAGTCCATCTCTCTAAATGTAGATAGTAAAATATCATAGATATTCATTTTATTTTTCTTGTGTTATCAATGAAAAAGAAGTAGAAAGTTAATTTTCCAAGGTTTAACTAGTGTATTCGTCCTTCAACTATTGCTTGCGCTTGTTCAGTAACTTTTTCAGCGGGGACCTTTTGATATTTCTTAACCATGGTAATTGCGCCCTTCGGACAATTGAATGAGCAAATTCCACAACCAATACACAGATCTTTATTAATCAATATCGTTTCATCACTTTTATCCTTTTTATGACCGTAGTGATGCTGGATGGCATACATCGGGCAAATATCCACACATTTTTCACAGAATATACAACTCTCTTTCTCATATTCAGGGAGAAAGTTCGATGTCGCGACTGAATTTGGATTTCTGAATTTAGTTAGGCCTCGGAGTAATATACAACAATCTCTATCACAGTTGCAGATGAACGTCATTTTATCAGTGACATTTTGAGTAGTATGAACAAGTCCCGCTTTTGCTGCTCTGCTTAACGTTTCAAGAGCTTCTTCAATTGTCTGCTCTTTTCCAAACCCTTGCTCCACCACATACTCTGCCCACGTATTAAAACACATGCAAACATTCACTGGATAATCATTCACGGGAACCCCCTCATTGTGAACGCGCATATGAACTCGACAGGCGCAGTCCATGATTGCTACTTTTCGCGATTTCTTGATCAGAGTCTTCACTTGTTCAAAAGGTAAGATATGATGCTTCAATTCATCAGTTACTTCCACATCCAAATCGACAGTTTTCCCCTTCCCTTTTTCTAATGTATCATCGACCACTTTCTGGTCAACGAAGACTCGCATCAGAGGCGTGGTAGAACTCGCAAATTCTGCAGCATATCCTTTATTGTAATATTTCTCAAATTCATCCGCAAATAACTTCATTAATTCCTTTTCCTCTGCTTCTGCCCTCTTATGATTCGAAAAATACAGTTCAAACAATCCCGGTACGAGGGGAAACATTGAATACGTTCTCTTTTTATTTTTCTCCACTGAAAAAAGCCTTTGAGTCCTTGCCATTTCGTCCAAGATGGGTTTAATGTCTTCCACGGATTTTTTCAACTTTCTTGCGATCTTCTCGGCGGTGAGACGATCCATGAACGGACCATTAAAAACTAGGAGAATTTTTGCCTCTTCAGGGGAAAAGAGAGCTTCCAAAATTTTACGTAATTCTTTCGAGATTGGGCTTCGGACTATCCAATTGGACATTTTTTCAGCTACTTCTTCATACACATCGGATTTCTCTTCATCTACCAAAATTACCACTGCCTTATTTTATCTAATGAACTTTCGAATCTCCTTTTAATAATAATTTCCACAGAAAAAAAGTGAAAAAGAGAGGGATTGAACCTAAGTTAAGGTTCTTTTTCAAATTGAGGTGGTTTCATATGCTCATAATTCCAATGAGATTCCAAACGGGAGACCATACTGGGAAGCTTTTTTTCATAGATATAAATAGGAATACTGAACAATCCCGCAATAATAAGTGGTAGTAAGAAAAATATAATAACCATGATGAACCCTTCATCCATACCACTAATCTCATCAAATACCAATATAATAAATGTTATCCAGCTAAAAACTGTGGCGAGCCCCGCATACCCCGTGAGAAAACCAGCGAGGGGTGCATGGACACCTTGAATATCCACAGGACTTCGTTCATTCTCTTCCTTTGAAGACACTTGATAAGAAGTCAAGCCTGAATCCTCCAAAAGCCATACTGGGGCGAAAATTAGAGTGGTAAAAATCCCGAGGAAAAGGCATGCTACAAAAACTTGCACAATCATACTAAATGTCGGGGTTGCTGGATCATAATATAATAGAAAAACAGTCGGATCTTGAACTATGTACACCAATAATTCTACTAAAAATACCGCAAGGCTGAAGGTAAAAAAGCTGAGAACCATGGCTCTGAAAAATAGCATTCGTCCAGTAGCTTTCTTCCCCATTTTAACTACTCCATACTTTGGATCACCCCCTAATTTAGAAAGTAGTTTATGTATTTTAATTAGAAGTTTAGTCCAGTAGGGGGCGAATAAATAGAATATAACCAAAAAACCCACAATGGGTGCAACGAGAATTATCAACAAATCCGTGAATATTGTCCCTGGTATAAAGGGAATGAAGTAATCCGGCATTTCTGGTAACCACATTGATTCTCCCGGGTTAAGATAATGTCCAATCCCCATAACTATAAAAAAAGCCACGAATACAAGTGTTACTATAAGCGTAAGTAGTATTGGAACGTATTTTCTCTCCATTAAAATACCTCTTTTATGTTAAGTGTATTACCCACAAAGTCTCAAAAGGCTCTTAAATTTTTATGTGTAAAATAAGAAAAAAAAAGAGATTAACTTAAAGCTCTTCGCGCCGTTTATAGAGGACATACCCTGCGAGACCTACTCCTACCAACGGAAATATGATTATCAGAAGGATGACCCACCCAGTGTCACTGCCCATATAAAATTTGATAAGCACTGCATCATTATTACCAGTTCCATCACTAGAATAACCTACAACGTAGAGCCCTGTACCAGAAACTGCAACTCCGTAACCCACGTCATCTCCGCTAGCCGTTAGATTTCCCCAAATCATTGACCACTGTTTATTTCCTGAGGAATCGTATTGCGCAACGTAAATATCTTCGGTCCACTTCTTAAGACCACCATGTACTAAGCCCGCCACAATGTATAGAAATCCATTAGCGTCAATAGCAAGTGCCATCCCATCTCCTGCAGATCCGACTTGATCATTTTCATCTAAAGTGTAGTTCCAAAGGATTTGCCCATTTGAGTTGAATTTTGTGAGAAAAGCCGTGCTTGGAGCGGCAACGCTGGTTGACCTACCCGTAACATAAATGTTGTGGGACACATCAGTTACAACGCTCCATCCCCATTCTGAGGAAGAGCCTCCCCACGTCACGTTCCAACCAAAATTACCACTGGAATCATATTTTGCAAGAAAGGCAGCTCTTGTTCCGGGACCATACGAATCAGTAGCACCACACATGTATATTGCGTTCGATCCATCAAGCGCGACTCCATGTCCCCAATCACTGGCTGCAGCCGTGCCCCACCTATGACTCCAAATGAGATGCCCGGTTGAATTGTACTTCATGATTATCGCAGTATTCACAGAGCTCGAGTTAGAAGAAGCTCCCACAACGTAAATGCTATTTGCATCGTTGATCACAATATCTTCAAGCTTGTCTGATGATAAACTATAAGCTGGATCACTGTTCGTGGTGCGATTCCATTGTTGGTTTCCATTCATATCATAGCAGACTAAGAGCGTATTTTGTTGTGAACCGTTTTTCGACCAACCCGCTGCGTATATTTTATTATTATCTATATCCACAGCGTTAAAACCGTCATTTTCCCCTGAAACGTTCCATAATCGCGTCCAAATCAAATTCCCATTGGAATCATACTTCTGGATAAAAGCGGCATTATCGCTATTAGAGATTTCTCCCACGACATAGACGTCATTCCCAGCTACCGCGACATCACGGCCCTCTGGGCTATGGGATTCCACTGAATACCTTCGATTCCAGACTTCTGGCGGGGCAGACGTCGCAGAAGCGATATTTAACGGAATACAGTAAAATCCCAATAGAATACCGACGAGAACTAGTAGAGCCATTGATTTACTACTATAGTTTTTTTTCGAATAAAATTTAGTCTTCATCATTTTCTCTCAACTTAATTATAATTACGAATTTCAAAACGGATTGAATAAAATATAGATATAAGAGCATAATTTTATTTCTATCTCTCAGACGAAGGAATACTTTTCCTTTATTCACCTATTTAATAATATCATTTACTGCAGCAATAACGCGACTCTCAGATGGAATGACATATTCTTCTAACGGTTTCGAGAAGGGTATGGGGATATCATAGGTTGTGACGCGTTTTACCGGTTCCTTGAGATCATTAAAAGCGTCTTCCATAATGATTGCCATCAACTCAGCCGCGACCCCACAGGTCTTCACCCCCTCATCAATGATAACTACTCTTCCCGTTTTTTTCACCGAGTTCAAAATTGTTTTTTTATCTAAAGGCACCAAGGTACGGGGATCTATGACTTCTGCACTAATTCCCTCTTGCTGTAACTTTTCAGCAGCCTTTAATGCTAAAGGTACCATATTCAACGTACCAATTAAGGTGACATCCGAACCTTCTCGCTTAATATCGGCTTGACCTAGTGGAATCGTTTAATCTTCCTCCGGAACTTCCCCCTGTGTGAAATAAAGTTTTTTGTGTTCAAAAAACAATACTGGATTGTCATCACGAATTGCTGTTTTTAAAAGTCCCTTCGCATCATAGGGTGTTGAAGGAATAACAATTTTTACTCCTGGAATATGCATAAAAAGCGCTTCCACGCAAGTCGAATGTTGAGCTGCATATTGCTCTCCTGCACCCATTCCACCGAAACGAATTACTAAAGGAAGCGTGACTTTCCCTCCAGTCATGTAGCGAAACTTAGCAATTTGATTTACGATTTGATCCATGCATACAAAACAGAAATCTGCGAACATAATCTCTGCAATTGGTCTTAATCCCGTTGCAGCAGCACCTAAAGCAGCTCCTATAAAAGCACTTTCGGAGATTGGGGTACAACGCACTCTTTCTGGGCCAAAAATATCAATTAGCCCTCGTGTTGAATTATAGAAAGGCATGGCAATATCCTCCCCCATGATAAAGACTTTTTCATCGCGTTCCATCTCTTCTTTAATTGCGTCCCGTATTGCCAAATCATAACCCATTTTTACCATAATAGCACCTCCAATTATTCCGTAAAAAGTCCCTCCAATGCAGAAGATGGTTTAGGAAATGGGCTTTTTTTTGCAAAATCGATGGCTTCCTTAACTTTTGTTTTATAATCCTCCTCAATCTCGGAAAGTTCTTCTTCGGTAATTTGATATTGCTTTATCATTTCATTTTTCAATCGTTCAATACAATCTTTTTTCTTCCATTCATTAACTTCTTCTTTTGTGCGGTATAATTGAGGATCAGGTGGATTATCTGTCTGTCCTGAGTAGCGATAAGTTTTACATTCTACGAGCGAAGGACCCTCTCCCTTACGTGCTCGTTCAACCGCTCGATGTACAGCCCTATAAACCTCGATTACATCCATCCCATCACAAACTTCGGATGGTATATTATACGCTTTACCCCTTATAGCCACATCCTCGATAGTTTGATGATCTTTCTGAGCCGTAAAAAAGGCATACAAGTTATTCTCACAAATAAATACGACAGGGAGTTTCCATAACGCTGCCAAGTTTAGCGATTCATGAAATGTACCTTGATTTGAGGCGCCATCTCCGAAAAAACAAATGGTTACTTGATCTGTTTTTCGATAAGCAGCAGAAAGACCTGCCCCAACTGAAATAGGAAGTCCTCCACCAACAATACCATTTGCCCCTAATATTCCCAAATCAGTATCAGCGATATGCATCGATCCCCCCAACCCTCGACAGATTCCAGCTTCTTTACCAAATAATTCAGCCATCATTGATTTAATATCTCCCCCCTTGGCGATAATATGCCCATGACCTCTATGGGTTGAGGTTATATAATCATCTTTCCCCAGGTTTAAACAAGCTCCTACGGCTACTGCTTCTTCACCAGCATATGTATGTACAAATCCGTTAATCTTTGCTCTCCTTGCGAGTTTTCGCACGTTTTCTTCAAAAACTCTAATTTTTACCATCATTTTATACATATTTAAGGCGAGTTCCAAATCTAATTTCTCACTCATTTCTAAAATCCTCTTAAAATTAATTCTAAAACAATTAAATGCTGTAGAAATATTTCTTTCCTTAAAGGTTTTATTTTTTTCTTTAGGATTGCTTTCATGGAAATTCTATTTCACTGGAAATAATTGCGAAAATCTTCATAACATCTACTCGGTTTTTTACTTTATACCTCAGAAAAAGATGTGAAACTTATACTATAACAATGGATGGAAATACCAGGTGAAGAAGTGAATCCAACTACGGATCCTCAAACAAGGGGCTTCAATAGAAAGCTTATAATTATCTTTATTATTATTTTTACCGAGGTTTTAGGGTTTAGTATTGTTATCCCGGTACTCCCATTTTTGGCGTTGTCTCTTGGCTTGGATGCCTTTCAAATTGGTCTTATTTTAAGCGTATTCAGCTTCAGCCAGATTTTTGGTAGTCCAATCATGGGAAATTTCAGTGATCGTTATGGTCGAAAGCCAATCTTAATCATAAGCCAGGTTAGTACTCTTGTAGGCTTCCTACTCCTCGGGATTTCAGATGCTGCATGGCTATTAATTCTCGCCCGACTTGTTGATGGTCTTCTGGGGAGTAATTTGACGGTGAGCCAAGCCTATATTAGTGATGTTACGACCCCAGAAAATCGCACTAAAATGTATGGGTATTCAAGCGCGATCTTTGGAGCGGGTCTCATTTTTGGGCCTTTAATCGGAGGTACCCTTTCTGCAATCAGTTTTTCGACTCCGATGTTCCTCGCGGCTGGTATAAGCCTCATTACAATTCTCTTGGTGATAGTTTTCCTTCCCGAGTCATTACAAACCAGAGATGAAGAGGTCAGCTTTAAGCTCAGTGAAATATTTCCTTATAAGAAAGCGAAAAGTTTCCTCCAAACTCCGAAAATTCGAGGGGTTATATTGATGTTTTTCACTTACAGTGTTGGATTTTTTCTCTTCATAATGAGTTTCCCGTTATTTGCAGAAACGCAGATCCAAGTAACTGCCGTCCAAGTTGGTATATTTATGTCATGGATCGGTATCCTTCGCGTAATCTTGCAGGTAAGCGCTATCTCTCCATTAATCAAACGATTTGGAGAAAATAACACTCTGCGAATGGGTATCAGTGCAATGATCTTCACCATGGGTTTTCTTGTCTTCACTACCGATTTTTGGATCGTTTTTCTTCCTCTTGCATTTCTAGCATTTGGGACCGGTGTTAGTCGACCGATTCTCACAAGTAAATTAACGAAAAGTGTTATTAAATCAGAAACTGGTAGTTTATTGGGGGTAAATAATGCCTTGACAAGTATCGGTCAAATTATAGCTCCTATCGCTGGTGGAGCTATTATCCAATTCTTACCCTCTCAAACTCTACCTACCCTCTCTGGAGTTATTTTCGGTTTTATTTTCCTTCTCATGTATTTGAACCGTCGCTATCTTCGAAATCAATCCCCAGAAAACAATTCACAAATGATCCCAGCTGTGGATACATAAATACTCATAATTAAGAAAGAAGGTTTAGAAAACTTAGGAGCTGTCAGTTTGATACATCCAAGTATAAAGGAAAGTTTAGGATTTAAGCCCAATACTCCCGATTTGGAATTTTTAAAAAAGTGGAGGAAATTTACGACCGCTGCCCGCAAGCCCTGATCAGGCGAGGTCAAAACGGTCAAGGTTCATGATTTTGTTCCACACTGCTACAAAGTCGTGCACGAACTTTTCTTTGGTGTCCTCACATGCGTAGACTTCCGCCAAGGCCCGGAGTTGGGAGTTCGAACCGAAGATGAGGTCGACACGGGTGCCGGTCCACTTTAGTTCATCAGTTGCGCGATCATGTCCTTCGAACACGTTATCGTCTTCCGCGGTTGCCTTCCACGCCGTGCTCATGTCGAGCAGATTCACGAAGAAATCATTGGTGAGTGCCTCAGGCCGCTTGGTGAAGACACCGTGCTGGGACTGCCCGACGTTGGCATTCAGGACACGCATGCCGCCAACGAGAACGGTCATCTCAGGAGCGGTCAACGTCAGCAATTGCGCTTTGTCAACCAGCAATTCTTCAGCCGATACGGCATAGCGGGTCTTCTGGTAGTTGCGGAAGCCGTCCGCCATCGGCTCGAGTACGGCGAAGGAGTGCACATCGGTCTGCTCCTGCGAGGCGTCCATGCGTCCCAACGTGAAGGGAACCGTCACCTTGTGACCTGCATTCTTCGCAGCTTGCTCGACGCCCGCGCAACCAGCCAGGACGATCAGGTCAGCAAGCGATATCTTCTTGCCATCGGACTGCGCGCCATTGAATTCAGCCTGGATGCTTTCCAAGGACTTGAGTACCTTCGCTAGCTGGGCAGGTTGGTTAACCTCCCAATCCTTCTGCGGTACCAGACGAATGCGAGCCCCGTTCGCACCACCACGCTTGTCTGAACCACGGAACGTGGATGCCGACGCCCAAGCAGTCGAAACCAGTTCCGAGACAGACAGACCTGAATCTAGGATCTTGCCCTTGAGAGAGGTAATATCCTTCTCATCAA
>JAEOSY010000110.1 GCA_016840125.1 Candidatus Helarchaeota archaeon
CACCATGAACTACTTGAGAAGTATGATATGTATAAGGATTTAGGATTCCCTAAATATGGTGTTGATCCTACTACCCTTGGACTCTACTGTTATTATTGCTATAGCGCACAGTTTATTCGTGATTTCCCAAGGTTAATAAACCGTTAATGATAATTAAGAAAAAAAAGAATGTAATTTAATTATAAAAAATGAAAAAAATTAGTTCAATGAAAAATAAAAGCAATATTTCAGATAAAACTAAAGTTTATATTGTAGGAGGAGGGATTGCTGGGCTTTCAGCAGCAGTTTTTGCCATAAGGGATGGTCATATTCCAGGAAATAATATATATATATTTGAAGGATTGAATGTTTTGGGGGGATCTTTGGATGGAGCACGTTCCTTTGAAAACGTATATACTATGCGTGGAGCCAGAAAATATAATATTGAAGTTTTCAAATGCGCATGGGATCTATTATCAACAATTCCTTCGCTAACTGATCCAAAAAAATCAGTAACAGAGGAGATTTTTGAATTTAATAGAATTAATAAAAAGAGTGCGAAATCCCGATTGATTGATAAAAACAGGAACCGAGATAACGTTACAACTATGGGTTTAAATATGAAACAAAGATTGAAGATTCTCCTCCTAATTCTTATTCCCGAAAAATTGGTAGAAAATCGCAGAATAGATTCATGGTTTTCTTCTTCATTCTTTAAGACGAATTTCTGGTACGTGTGCGCTTCTATGTTTGGGTTTGAAACATGGAGTGATCTGGCAGAATGTAGGCGATATTTCCGTAGATTCATGCATGATACTCATAAAATGGTGAAAGGTACTGGAGAAGTGATTACACCATACAATCAATATGATTCTATGATACTACCGATTAAAAATCGAAGAGGGCGATATTGTTGAAAGTGCTTGTTACTGGAGGCGCAGGTTTTCTTGGTAGGTATATTGTTGAAAAGTTACTTGAGCGTGGAGATGAAGTGAGCATATTTAGCAGGGGAAGCTATCCTGAGATTGAGGAAATGGGTGTGGAGGTAATAAGAGGCGATCTAAGAAATGAATATGAGGTTTTTGGAGCAATTGAGGGTAAAGAGATTGTGTTTCATGTTGCTAGTAAAATTGACATGTGGGGGAAAAAGAAGGACTTTTACGATATTAATGTCAAGGGTACCAAAAATGTTATTAATGCTTGTTTAAAACACGGAATTAAAAAATTAATCTATACAAGCACTGCAAGCGTGGTTTTTAATGGGAAGGATATCGAGAATTCAGATGAAACGCTACCTTATACGAAAAAGTTTCTGAGCTACTATCCAGAAACAAAAGTTGAAGCAGAAAAGCTCATCTTAGAAGCAAACGAGAAAATGGGTCTTAAAACCACGATTTTACGCCCACATTTAATATGGGGGCCTAGAGATCCTTCTTTAGTTCCAAGATTTATTGAAGTAGCAAAGAAAAAACGTCTTCCAATCATAGGGAGCGGAAAAAATAAGGTCGACCTCACATACGTAGAAAATGTCGCAGATGCTCATATGTTGGCTGCTGATTCCCCTAATTCAGCCGGACAGGTATACTTTATCAGTCAGGGAGAACTAGTCATTCCATGGGATTTCTTACAGGAATTATTCCGAGGGATTGGAGTACCCTCGATTAAAAGAAAAATATCATTTCGAACAGCATATATTGGAGGAGCCATCTTGGAATTCATCTTTAAACTATTTCGTATAACTAAAAAAAAGCCCTTAATTACTAGGTTTTTAGCTTCTGAATTGGCTCATTCGCAATACTATAACATTTCTAAGGCCAAGAAGGAACTCGGTTATTCTCCAAAAATTAGCATAACAGAAGGGATGAAGAAGTATATAGAATATTACTTATCCAATAATAGTGGAGGAAATAAATAGTATAATCCTTATAATAGGTAAAATAATTCTCTATTACTATATGATCGGTAAACGTATCAATTTCAGGGGTTTGATTTTCAAAATAGCGCGTACTAATTGGTTGTTCTGCGTGATTTCACAAGGTTAATAAACCGTTAATGATAATTAATAAAAAATAGAATGTAATTTAATTATAAAAAATGAAAAAAATTAGTTCAATGAAAAATAAAAGCAATATTTCAGATAAAACTAAAGTTTATATCGTCGGGGGTGGGATGGCCGGTTTATCTGCCGCTATTTTTGCCATTAGGGATGCCCACATCCCAGGAAAGAATGTTTATATTCTTGAGGCAAGAAATTGTATAGGTGGAAGCTTGTATGGAGAAGGCTCTCCTTCTATGAATTATTTCACGCTTGGAGATTGGAAATTCCATCGTAAGGCCTATAACTGCACATGGGATGTTTTGTCAGAAATTCCTTCGTTGGACGAACCAAATAACTCGGTCAAGGAGGAGATTTTTCAATATAACAAAACGCATATAAAAAATGCCCAGACACGATTGATCCACTCAAACCAATCCAAAGATAATGTTGAATCCATGAAATTGACACGGAAAGATATCATGAAATTGATGAAACTCATATTCGTGTCAGAAAAAAAGATCGAGAATCGACGAATTGATTCGTGGTTTTCTCGTCAATTCTTTACCTCCAATTTTTGGAAGGTGTTTTCTTCTATGTTTGCCATCGAGCACTGGAATGATCTAGTGGAGATGAAACGGTATGTGAGAAGATTCATGTGCGATGTTCATAGAATGGTCAGTGGCAAAGCAGAAGTTGTTACACCCTATAATAATTATAATTCCATGACCGAACCGATGCGGAAATGGCTCGAAGAAAAAGGAGTTAACTTTGAAATGAATCACAAGGTCATTAATTTGGACTTTTGTCCTTCTAAAGACAAGCTAACTGTTGAGCGAATTCATTACACCACGAACGATGAAAATGATATAACAATCGATATGGAGGATTGTGATTTCGTGTTTGTCACCAACGGATCTATGATTGCTGATTATACACGAGGGTCCAAGGAAAAACCAGCATATCTTGAAAGGGAAAAGCTGGATGGGTCGTGGACCCTCTGGGAAAACATCGTTAAAAAGCGCCCCAATTTAGGACTGGGGAATCCTGAAACATTTAATGGTCATGTGGACCAGTCTGCATGGATGATTTTTATTGTCAACAGTGATGACCCAACATTCATTAATTTGTACGAACAATTTACTGGTAACAAACCTGGACAAGCGAATATGGTAACGTTCACCGATTCCAATTGGCATTCGTCGGTGCTTGTTCCCCAGCACCCACACTTTCGCGATCAGCCACATAACAAATATATATGGGCAGCATGTGGGTTTAAGCCGTTTGAAAAAGGAAACTTCGTGGACAAGAAAATGGCAGCGTGTAACGGCAAGGAAATAATGACCGAGATATGCCACCATTTTGGGTTCGTGAAAGAACTTCCGCATATCCTCGAGACGTCGACTTGTGTCCCAGGAATGTTGCCATATGTGATGAGTCACTTTTTGCCCAGAAAAAGAAGTGACAGACCTAAGGTTGTGCCGGATAGCTCGACCAACCTAGCATTTATGGGGCAATACACCGAAAGCGGGGAGTGCGTCATGCTGGTCGAGTCTTCTATCAGATGTGCAAAAATTGCGGTGAATACTCTATTACAAGTTAATAAAAAAGTTCC
>JAEOSY010000111.1 GCA_016840125.1 Candidatus Helarchaeota archaeon
AAAGTTTCAATCCTTGTTTTATTGGATTACTTATTTTGAGCCTGAGCCAATTCGCGTTTAAGGTGAGATTATGAAGTTTCAATCCTTGTTTTATTGGATTACTTATTTTGAGTTTTGCTATCTAACATCCATAGTAGATAGATATTTTTCGACTTCTGGAGTTTCAATCCTTGTTTTATTGGATTACTTATTTTGAGCCGCAGGAGGCAAGCGCGTGAAAGAGTTAGAAGTCCTTCTTATTATGTTTCAATCCTTGTTTTATTGGATTACTTATTTTGAGAGTACCCTATTTGAGAAGATGCAGTAAATATAGACACTATGAGGGGGGAAAAGTGTATCTAGAATTTCAAAGTGCATTATTATTTTTTCCTTTATAAAAGTTCGAAGATTCATCGGGGACATAAATTTTTGTAACAACAATCATGACACCTTTTTTTAAAGGTAGTCGGGACGGGAAAATATCCCAATTGAATGAGGTTAAAAATTTTCGTGATGATTTTTTGAGTATGGTTTTTTAATTCCTCAGTAATAAAGATTTCTTTAATTAAATGATTACTTTTTGTATAACAAATTAACCCCCTGTCGACGGGAACATCAAATTGTTCCATTATCATCAATCCATATAAAATAATTTGAAATTTATAGGTATTAAAGACCTTTTCCTTATATTCAGCAAATTTATAATCTAATGGGCAAGCGGTTCCATCCTCAAGAAATAATATTTCATCAACTATACCCCTAACTTTAAATTCTTTTGAGGATAAATAGACAGCAGATAGTTTCTTGGTGACATTATAACTTCCTCTTAAATACTTTTTATTAATCACGCCCTTAAGTTCATGAATGTCGCGTCCTTTTCGAACTTTATACCTCCTCTCTTCATGTTGGGGAATTAATAGAATATTCTGAAAAAAAATAAATCGAGGACAGAAGAGGTACTCGATTACTTCAGAGATAGTAATACTTTCCCGCAATGGAACTCCTCAGAAAAATTGGGTTTTAATATGATCTTGAACTAATTTTTTATCAAAGGAAATACCCGCAATCCTGATTTTGCCAAAACAGTTTTCACAGAGTGGGAAAAAGAAGACAGAATCTGTTGTGAAATCAATTAAGTCCTTACAAATCGTGTAGATAGAATCGAATTGATTAGAGTTTAAAGTTCCTAAGAAGACACTCTTTTGAACACGGTAAAGCCCAAAACTTTTACAGATTTTTGCGACGCGATCCCGAATTCTATTCTCGGTTATATCATAAATTACCCACGTTAACATTATTTAATCTCCGTCAGGTGAATAGTTGATCATTTTCTTGGCTAAATCATGACACCAAAATTGGAGCATATTTCTTAACTTTATCTTCTTCCGTTGATAGGTAACAGAACCATCAAAGTTCTCGTTAAATGCTTGTATTAGGACTTTCTTCCCTTCTGAGTCCAGTCGAACGGTCTTCGGGGTTTTAATAAAGAAAGCCCCCTTAATCTTTTTCATATTGATCAAGGTCACAACGATTTTATCTACATGTATTCGAAAGACCTCAATTATATCAAAAACGAGGGATTTCTTGTTATAATTATCTGTATGAAGAAGACCAATGTAGGGATCTAAACCAGCTAAAATACAAGCTCTTTCAATTAGGGAATATAAAATTCCATAACCATAATTTAGCAGACAATTGAACTCATCTTCTGCGGGATGTTGGCTTCTTTTCTTAAATTGAAACTTTTGAGGTAGTATTAAATTGAGCCCCTCAAAATAAGCTCGTGAGGCAATCCCCTCATAACCCATGATCTTCTTTTGATTAGTACTGATTTTACCAGATACTTGAGATAGATGTTTTTTATGAGTTTTTAATTGGTTTATAATATCTTCAATGCTCTCTCTGTTTGCTTTTGAATATTTTACGCGATTTAGATACTGGATCTGATTTGATAATTTTTGAAGAATCCAGCCCTTGACTAATTCTAATCCAAAGTCTTCTGAAATAAGTTCTAATTGGCGTCGTCGTATAAAAGTTGTACTTCCGAATTTTGAGTGCCAGATTCGCCCATAAGGATTGCCATAAAAATCTAAAAAAACAATATCAATATTGTTCTCAATAGCTAATTTAATGGCATCCGTTGAAAGAGTAGCAGAAGTTGTAATTAGGATACTTCTTACTTTATGCGGAGAGATTTCTAACTTGTTAGTATCATTTTTTATAACGAACAATTCATTTTTTTTCCGAAGATACGATCCTCTCGAATTAATCACAATTTCCATTGACAATTCACCCATTTAATGACGTCTTATATTGATGTACAGTTCCAAAACCCTTGGAAACGCCTTTCCCAATCCCTATGTAACTAGGGATGTTGAAATTGGTATAAAAGGATCCTCTAAAGCCAACTAAGTGCAGATTTTTCAAACGAACGGGTTTTTGGAGCTGTTTTAGATCATGATACACCTGTATTTGAGTAGGGACAGTGTAACGGAAGCATTTTGCGACGGACAAAAGATTCCCAATCAAGATTTTCTGGAGAAATAAGGATTTTTGCGCTTCGGGGAGCGACATATAGGATTTCATGTTTTTCTGATTTAGTGCAAGCCAAGGCGTCAGGAAGTGGTAGGATTGACCTGTATCTGAAATACCAAATTCACTTTCAGTTAGTCGAATCTCCTTTTCTATAATCGGAACTCGTTTTCCGCCTATTTGAAGTTCATGGAACTTATTAAAAATTTGGCTGATTATGTCCACACCTTCGTTGATACCAATGATTGTTGGCTTACTATTTATATATTTATACTGAATTAAGGGATATTTATACAAATACCTGTCAACTTCAATATGTTGGTGTAATAAGAAATATTCATTGAATTTGGTTGCAAAAAACCCTCTCAATTTTTGAGGATTTATAAAGATCGAATTATCAAGGGTTAATTTAAGGATTAATTTCTTTATTTTCATGGGATCAAATCAAAATATTATGGATGTATGAGGGGGGGAGGGAATAAATCCAGTATCCTGAGAATACACAAAATCCAGCTCTTCACGGGATAAGAAGATAATTTTTTCGTGATCCTTAGGGAGCTTAGAGAGATGATTCCTATTAACTGAGATAACATAACTGTAAAAATCTTTTTTCAGTTTCAAGAATGCCGTTCTTCTTTCAAAAGGATCTTTAATATCAGCTAAATTCTTGAACTTTTGCCAAACTATGGATGCCGCTTCATCGCATTCTAAAAAAACATCAACTTTGTAGGGTTGCTCTTCTATCAATTTGAACTTGGTGGCTAGCTTTTTGAACTCTAGTTTAGTTAAAGATGCGAGCAACGTTTTTGACGTGTCTGAGCTATGTGTCTGGCTTATCTTATCAAAATATTCGTTATTAAGCGTTAGAAATTGGGATTCTTGAACCTGGGGCTTATTTTGTAGAACCTCAAGAGTTTTACTGATTAAGAAGGAGTCATAGATATATCGATAATACTCTTGTTTCTCATCGCGTAGCATCACAATAAAAACTTCTCCTCGTTCTCTAGAGGCATTATTTCGATTGCATCGTCCCGCAACTTGGTGAATGGCGTCTAATGGGGCAAAATCCCGGTAGGTGATATCGACGTCAATGTCGACCCCGGCTTCAATTAGCTGGGTGCTGACGATTACTTTTCGTTTAGGGTCTTGCTTAATCTGATTAATTCGGCTGAGGCGTTCCTTCGGAATGACATGGGTGGAGAGATAATAAAGGTGTGTATCTTCAAGCTCTACACTTTTTAGAGAGTTGAAAACTTGTCGACTTGCACTGATCGTATTGAGGACGATCAGAAAGTCTTTATTTTTCTGGGTAATAATCTCAGTTTGGATTTGTTCTTTGAATTCCTCTAATCGAATTGATTCTCCTAGAACTAAATTTAGATTTATTCGATTGAGTTGTTGAAAATAATATTCATATTTGGGGAGCAGTTCGTAAATTTCGGATTTTGCCCGGCTAAAAATGAGTGGAAGCGTCGCCGTCATAAAAATAAACCGTACATTATAGACGGACGCTAAAAACTTAATGACCTTTTTAAGAAATAACCAATATTTATGGGGAATTGACTGTACCTCATCAAGAATAATTATTGAATTTATCATATTATGGAATTTCCGTATCGCCCGGTTTCTATTACTGATTATTGAATGAAATAACTGGATAAATGTGGTTACTATGACTTCGGAGTTCCAGCCTTCGATTAAAAATTCACTTTCGTGGGTTTCAAATTCATGAAGTTCATTTTTATAGGAAATATCAGAGAGATGGTGATGTTTCAGTAACAGAGACGTATTGACAGAGACATTACCTCCAACCGTAGAGAATATGTCATAAAATACTTCAAAATTCTGATCAATTATGCTCATGAACGGAAGACAATAGATTATCCTTGGGAGATACCCCTGCGTTCTTTGGATCTGGGATCTTAGTTTCAACGCGTAAGACAGCGCGGTTAATGTTTTCCCTGTGCCAGTTGGTGCATTCAGGGATGATATTTTATGAGTTTCAGTGAGGCTGGAAGTTACTTCATTGTAGATATCGTTTCGCATTGTATTCAATCGCGTTTTAGCAAGGTCGAAACCTTTGAGGTGTTTAAACGTATCGACGATATCCTTTTGAATGTCTATCCGCTTTTGAATAAGCGGAGTTTTAAAAATAGCATCATTTTTATCTGCTTCTAGTAAAATAGAATATAATAACTGATGAAGGAAGTAAACTGCAATTTTACTGCTAGAACCCAATTTCCTAATGAGTCTCTTTCCCTTTCTCAAAATAGAGGTCTGATAAATCTCAAGGAATTTCTGTTTGAACTGACCGAAACTCACCTGCAAATCGAGGTTTTGTAATCCACACGATAAAATTTCGTCGATTTCAATTCCATCGATTGAATCCATCTGGTGTGTAATTGTTACTTTTAGATCATCGTCTTCCAAATCGAGTATCTCTGTAGCGGCGTCCTTCAAGTTCCCATGATGCTTTTTCACGATAATAAAACTGAGGATAGGGATTAAATTCGTCAAGAAGGACGTTTCATCTAAAGAATCAATGTACTGATCTAGAAGATAGTAACAGAATAGAGCACTCAGTAGTGAGTGGTTAGTTTCTCTTCTTGCTTTTAATTTCCTGCGATTAATTTCATCCTGTTCAGTAAGATAATCTTGGAAATATGCGGTAGATTTCCCAAAATCGTGACTTAATCCTATGAGGTAGGTAACATCGCTGAGTACGTGCTTAGGAACAAAAAGATTGTGGTTAATGGACTTTTTGTTCAAGAGATACTGGCAATGTTCTGCTACTTGGAGTAAATGGTCTTTCAACACCTTTTCAGGGTGTGATAATAACTTAAAGGAAAAGGATGCGTTCACTTTCATTTAGTTCCCAGTAAGCTTTTACTTTCGCAGTTATTTTTCCACAGTTTCGTTCATAGAGAACTTCCTGATACTCAGTGACAGTGCGATCCACGTCCATTTCAGTAGGAATTGTTACAGTAAAATACTCCTTGGAGTCCTCAAACTTAATTTGGGATATCATTTTTGTTGGGATGATGGAAATTATATCGATGAATTCATCTTGCTGCTTCAATTCTGCCTTCATTTCATCTATAAAGCAAAAATTAGACAAAAATTCACTTTGTCCAAGGTAGGGTGTGTAATAGGATATGTGAGATTGCAGGAATTTTTTACATTTTATGTAAAGAGCCATGTCAGAATGATGGAAGTAGATGCGATATTTTACATCTTTCATTAGTTCGAAGCGGATTTGAGTTCTCGGCTCATGGCCTGCTTTCTTTAATAAATTGAATTCATCGTCTGCGGTATTAATTAAATTTTTAGAGAGAATCATTTTTTTCACTGGGTTTAATAACTGAATTGCTATTTTAGCTGCGTCTTTTTTGAATTGAGAGAGGTATTCGTTTCGATCGATTCCTATGATAGCTGCAATTAATCCAGTTATAACTGTTCGTGTGGGAAAAGGGAACGAGAGAGGTGATGTGGTAGTATAATACCTATGGAAATGGGCATAGTCACCCCAGACATCAAATATTAATATGTCTTCCATTTTACCATCGTTTATTATTCTATCTTGAGTTCCGAGGCATTTTCAGTTATATCTTTAAAGACTTGGTTGAGGTCTGTCTCCTCTTTTCCTGCAATTGGGATCGGTACTAATTTGAGTTTTTTATCTATTTTGAATTGAATCGACGCGATTTTAGTGTGATTTTTCTTTAACAGCTGATACAAAGGATTTAGATCTAGTTGATAATCATCCGTTCCCCGAACTTTTTCATCAGGTAAATCAGTTTTCAAGGTAATATATGCGTTTAATTCACCCAAATGGTAATTTTTATCACCGTAAATAACTCTTACTAGAACTCTGGGGACTTGACCAAATTTCGACCGCGTAATCAAATTTTTAGTACCATTCCATATTCCATCTAGTAGTAGCTGGACATCACCTTCTGTCAAGTTTGTTTCCTTTGCTACGTTTTCGTTAATTATTCCGTAGAAGCAGATAAGGGAGTAATATAGAATGTCTTCTTCCCGAAATGTCTTTTGTGTTGCCCCCTCTTGCGAGGCAAATGCCCCTGTCCCCTTGATGTGCTTCATCACAACTTTATGGAGTGACCGTCCCAAGTTGAATTGGACTGGTCCCGTATGGATAATGGAACCTCTCCGTTTTTTGTCCAGCTCAATAGGCATCGTGACGCCAAAAAGTCTAATATCAATGCATTCCTTTAATACACTAGCATCAATTTCTTTCTTCATCTCGGCGAGATCTTTGAGTTCACTCTTGGGGCTTTTCAAAAAGTCATCAGCTCTTGTTTTTGATGTCTGTATCGTCCCATCAGCAGCAACATTCTCTTTGATAAAAATCTCTTGTTCGCGGTAATTCATGAGGTAATCCCGGATTGTTCGCTTGAGGCGAACATCTGTTACCAAGTTAACACCTGTTTCTTCATCTAGTCTCGGTTTATTTTCATCCAAGGGATCTCCATTCGGATTTCCATCTTTTATATCGTATAAAAAGAGGAGTTCCGATCTATTTTCAATAATTTTTGAACTATTCATCATTTAATCCTCCTTTTTTCTTTTTTTAAATAGATAAGATAAATTCAACCCTAACGTAAAATAAAAACTGATCTCATCATTGCTTGACTTCCAATCATTCCCCGCCAGAAGAAAATATTTGGAAATAATCGTTTCTAATTTGGTGTAGTAATTTTTACCATATTCTATTAGTTTGTTCTGAACTTCAGGGAAAAGCCGTTTAATGAGTTTTTCGTCCATTTTCAAACCTTGGAGTTTCGACATGAACGGCTTTGCATTCCGTTCAAGAAATTGAATTTTCAACAGGAAATCTGTGAGGACGCCAACTAAAAAGGTCACCTTTTCCACGTAGTTTTGAAAAGTTTCAGGAAATTCATCAAAAATTTGTTGGATTTTATTTGTCGTTTCATCCGAACTATCAAACTCAATCAATGTTGAGGAAATTTCTTTTTTCAAACCATCATCTCCCTTTTTTCTGAGTAGTTTTAATCGTTCTAAGAAAAGCAATAACATAAAACTTTGAACAGTGAGGGTTCGGAAAGAATAAAACTTATCATGCCAAAGTTTTACTCTTAACTCTTTCATAATCGCTGTCAGAATAAATTCATAATCAATAAGCTTATTGGAAAAAATTTTATTTGTTAAATCCAAGAAGTATTTATCAAAATTTCGCCGATAGAAATCCAATCGGGAACTTCTTGGGAAGATTTTTCTCAAAATACTGAAATTGAACTTAAGGGGGAATTTGTTATCTGAATAATTTTTAAAAAGTTCCATTTGCTCCAGTTCTCTTTTCACTTCAAAAAGCCTTTTTAATCGAGAGGGGAGTATATCTTCAACATACTGTAATATTCTGAAGGCGGACTGCTGTTGTTGGAAAAATAAAAGGTTGAGATTGAGAGAATTTTCTTGTTCACTCAATAGTTCTAAAATTTCCCGTTCATCTCCCGTTATTTGTTTTCGGCTCTCTTCTGTGATCTTAGGACTTTTCTGATATTGTTCGAGAACTTCAAATATTTCAGCGAATCCTTGATTTAAGATGAATTTGGGAATGAGTTTGTAGGGAATTCCATAAAAATTAAAGGTTAAATTATCATCAATAAACTTCTTTCCAACCTCTAAGGTTAATGCACATTCTAAGCACACGGGATAATTCAAACATGCGTTTTCTCGGTTGAAACCCCCTGCTAGAAATCCCGTCTTATCCACTGTATAAAAATTGTAGGTTTGAACGAACCCAAAGACTTCGGGTTTTTTTTGCAGACATATTGAGCAAAGCCCTTCTTCCATTCGCGATTGAACTTTATATTTTTTTGAATAATAATAATCAATTTTGGATTGTTGAACTAAATGATGCTTGAAAAGTGGAATATCTCCAAGATAATTGATTTTTTTTCCATCTAGGATCTTGATAGTGATTAATATACCCTCATTTTTACTCAATATTTTTATTATTTCCTCTAAATCTTTTATGATTTGGCTATAATTATCTTGAATGCACCTATCAAGCGCTGTAATAAATTGGATATTGTCGTTAGAAAGTTGATTTTTACCCTTTTGCATTCTAAATTGTTTGAACCAATTCACAATTTTAATCGGAAACGTTTTTTTGACTTCGGTCACAATGGAGGTTGGCAGTAAGTCTGTACCGCGAGGTGACCCTTTTCGATAGAGATACTTTTCTAATTTACTAGAATCATATTCTTCGCTTTCAATCCTAATATAATTAAAGAGATCGAGTTTTTTCTCTAGAAGAATCGCTAGGACATATTTATTTTGGCTTTTGGTGAATGGTTTTTGAATTAGAATCTCTAGTGAATTACTAACATCTTTATTTTCTCGGTGCAGAATAAATTTGCCGATATTGTAGATCGCTTGAATCATATTCCCGTTCCCATTAATTCATAAAAAAAATCCTAGGTCTATCTGAGCTAATAACTTAAAAATAGAATATATATGTCGAAAAAATAAATCTTTGCATTGTATCAATATGACATAAATTAATTTTTTTTGTTTATTTTCAACAAAGTTTCATAGTAAAATTTTAACAAAATCCTTCATCAGGTTTTAACGTAGAGGACTATCTCTTGTAAACTTTTGACAAAGCCCTTTGTAAACTTTTAACGAATTTGTAAACTTCTAACGAAATCTTTGTAAACTTTTAACGAATTTGTAAACAATTAACGAAATTTTTGTAAACTTTTAACGAATTTGTAAACAATTAACGAAATTCTTTGTAAACTTTTAACGAAACTTGTAAACAATTAACGAAAACTCTTGTAAACTTTTAACGTGCGCGTAAACTTTTAACAAACTTGCAAACCAATAACGAAGTCCTTTGTAAATTTCTAATGGACTTGTAAACTTCTAACAAGAGTCTTTGTAAACTTCTAACAGATGTTAATTTTTAACACCCCCAAAAAAAAACAAATAGTGAATCTCAATACATTCAAATTTATGCTCGTTCCCTTTCTTCAAGGGAAGGTTATTTAAGCCCCACGTTTTGAAGGAAAAATTATTCTATTCTTTTGAACTCTCTTTAGTTTTTGCATACAAATCTACTGGAACTAGTTTTATATAACCTTCCTCTGCTACAACCTTGAAAAAATTGGTATTATAACGTTCCAGAATCTCTTTTGGTAGATGGATTTTTCCGGTTTTTTCAACTTTTTTAACGTCTTTCATGTCTTCAATTTTTTCTAATCGGTCATCCATTGAGAACACCTTTTACAAATATCCAATAGAATCTTGCCATTTTAAACTTTATTTAAATATTACTTCCTTTTTCCAAATATAAGCTTGTCAAAATGGAAATGCTTATATGTCATATTGACATTAGGAGTATTGTCAAATGAGTTGTTCTATTTTGGTGTGAAATGAAAAACGAAAATTGGGTGTAAAGGAACTCAGAGAGGTGAAAGGAATTCAACGAGAAGTTTTTGTTAGCATCTCCTTTTTCTGGTCTCAGCTGAAAACAAGCATTTTTGATAAAAAACCCCCTTCTAGATTAAATATATTATCGGGACAGTATGTGTCTTACATTCAACAAAATCAGATCCGAAGTTTAAGAGAGGTGAAAGGTACTGCTCCTTTTTAATTTTACCTCTAAAATTTTCCTTCCCCTTCATTCCCTTTTCACACAAGGGAAAGTACCCTCGATTCTGTATCTCAATAGAATTAATGTGGTAAGGTGGTGAGGATGGTGAGTAGCACGCTGAAGGGGAATATGGGAATCAATTCGGTGCTGGTGCAGCTGGGGCGGTTCGGGGTGCAAGGGCGGGTAATGTGGGCGAAGAATCACTGGGATGTAGCAATTGAGGATGAAGGCGAAGAAACAAAGGCAGAGGTCAAATATTCCTTTCAGGAAAAACGCTTTCGCTTCAGCATCTCCCCGCACCAAAAAAAGCATTGCGATTACGTTGTCCTCGTCTTCGATTACCGAGTAGCGATGCGATTCTACATAATCCCCATGCGGGAAGTCGGGGGGTACTACATCACGCTCAACCCCTTCTCTAATTATTTTAGCAAGTATAAGAAATATGATAATTGCTGGCAATTACTCCTCCCCATTAAAGACCGT
>JAEOSY010000112.1 GCA_016840125.1 Candidatus Helarchaeota archaeon
ATCCTGTTTCCAACGCCCATCCGTGTGGAAAATCGTGAGTAAGTCGAGTTTGCGGGCATAATCCAAGCATTTTTGGGTATAAGGTATAAAGAATTTCTCATATACCTCCGGTGGGATGAAGGCATTCCTCGAGGTGAGAACATCCTCCCCAAAGCCGATCGCGCGACCACCAATTTCCGCATACTGTTTCATGTGACGCTTGAACATGTCTGTTTTCGCTTCGAGTAACGCTCGAAATGGGCCAATATAATCCGGCTTTCCTTTAGATTCTCTATATTCCCGAAACAAATCCTTGAAGTAGGGCAGCATTTGCGTCATGCCGTGCGTTTCAAGCCATGTCTCGTACACACCCGGAGAATACCAGCACACCAGTCCCAACTTGTCTTCGAAATTGCGAAGGGTGGGTTCTAAAATTTTCTGAATTTGCTCAGTAGGATCAAAATCTTTGAAATACTCCGTAAGAAACTGGATTTGGCGACTGGGAGGGAGCACAGGATCTTCCGCGCAGGGAGTCCCGTGTTCTTCGAAGATGGTTGCGAGGTTATATTCCGAAACCAACTTCCGATAACGCCCTCCATCAGGATCACCTCGCCACACAAACCCCTTAAATTTAAATGAGGGCCACCCTGGAAGGACCGTCCCATCCGTTTTAGAGCCAGTTGCAGTTCTCAGATACAGCTGCAAAGTGCTATATACCGATTCGTAGGAGCTGGGAACGAACATCGACCAGAGGGATTGAGTATATTTTTCTAGAGGAAAGGCGCGGCGCATTAAAGGTTTCCGCCCAGTTTCTGGGGGTCTGAATTGGACTCCTTCAAGGACTGTGGCAATCGAATTACCATAGAAGTTAATTTTACGATACAAATTTCGGAGTAATTTGGGCCAAATATCGAGTCGTACGAGTAATTCGATAATAATTTTCGTATCAAAGCCCAGGGTAAAAGTTGGTACTCGATCGGGGATCTCTCCACCCAAAGCGCAGTAAAACCGTTCTGCAGAGTTCATAATCTTTTCACATCAAATATTACTTAACCAATAAAATTAGTACAATAAAACGCTTTAAACTTTTAGAACACACACAAACCTTTTATCATTCAATAAATTCCCATATAGATATGGATTTGTCCAAGGCAAAGCCCATTGGAATTACCGACAAACCTCTATTCGATCAATATTTTAAAAATTATCCCCCTGAAATCTCGGAATTTTCTTTTACCAACCTCTTTATTTGGCGAAATTATTATAACTTTTCGTTTCTTGAATGGGACGATCATTTGTTCTTATTTTCAAGTGATTATTTTCATAAACGCCGACAGTCACTATCACAAAATCGGGATACGTTTTTGTTTTTGCCGCCCATTGGGCCAAATCCGATTAATACCATATTTGACCTTTTCACATCAATAAAAACAATTGAAATCCACCGCATTCCTCAAACCCTTGCTGAAACACTCAAAGACAAGCCCAAGTTTCAAACTCTTAACCTCCTCCTTATCGAGGATGAGAATAATTGGGATTATGTGTATGAGAAGGAAAAGTTGAGCACGCTCACTGGGCGGAAGCTCTATCGCAAGCGGAGGTGGCTACGGCGATTTCTTGAGGATTATTCTGACAACGAGTTTCATTTGTTGTCAGAGGAGTGGATCGATGCCTGTCTGCAATTACAAATCGAATGGTGCGATATGAATGAGTGTCGAGCCCATGAAGATTTGATAGAAGAACATAAAGCCATTGAAGATGCGTTTAACTATTATAAAGAACTGGATTACCGCGGGGGGCTAATAATCCTTGATGGCAAATGCATTGCGTATACGTTAGGAGAAAAACTGAATCCGGATACTGTAGTGATCCATATTGAAAAGGCTCACTATGATTATGATGGCGCATACCAAGCGATCAATAATTTCTTTGTAAAAAATTGCTGCGAAGACGTGAATTACATAAATCGCGAGCAGGATCTCGGCGACGAGGGGTTGCGCCATGCGAAACGATCGTATTATCCTCATCATATGGTGCAGAAAAGTATTCTCTATAAAAAATTAGGTTAATTGAGCCTTTTTTTTGAATAAAAAAAGAAAGGAAGAATTTATTCCTCTTTGGCCTTGACTTTAAATAAGGCCCAGTAGAGGATATAGCCTGCGATTGGGAATAGGACGCGAATAATTGCAGTAAATAAAGGATCCACCCCGAGCAATTCAACAATATATGCAGTTGAGAGGAGAAGTACACCTAAACCAAGCCCTGCTGCTTTTTTACTTTTCATACTTGATTCTTTACGTACTTTTATCGCAAAATAAAAGAAGACAAGCACTGGAATAAGCAACAATGGGAAGAGTGTGAAGTATGCCAAAGTTGGGGTTAATTGATCAATTCCTAAAAACACCCCAAATTGGATCTCTCCATCTAAAACGAACTTAGTATCATCTAATAGCCAAATTGCAACGTATCCCAATATCACTATTATTGAAATCGCAGCTAAGATTTTTGCTATTTTTGGGAAAACCATTTTAAAAGAGAAGGCATCGATACTAATCACGGCACCTCCACTCAATGAGGTCGCAATTCCGCCGAAAAGAATACCTAATGTTTCAATTACGATTATTGAAACAAAGAGTTTCTCTACCACTAAAAATAGCATTGCCGATGCAACAAAAATAGCCGCAAAGGCGAAAATCAGCGTTTGTTTGTTTCCACTTTCACGGTAAGATTTAACTGACTTCTTTCCAATTATAAAACTGATCACAATCGCAATAAGTATGAATACCACACTGACCAAATCGGGAATATAAACCATCGAATTACCTCATTCTGTCCTTTGATTTTTAAACTAAAGACTTAACTAATAATATAAATTGAATGTTTTTATTTCTTAGTAGTTTAGATTTTTAAGCTATCTCTAAGAATTCACATCCTTCAATGGAAACATCAGCTTGTTCGCCAAGGTCGGAAGGTTCGTGGAGAAGATCTTTGAAAATAATTAAATAGCATTCTCATTACTCCGCTTATCACTGATAGATTCTAACTAATAAAACGAAGCTACTTAAGAGAGGTTAATCATATTATTATAAATTGCAGAGAGATGAATAGCTGTGTCAAGCCTATTTTTAGAGAAATCAAGTTTGGTTCCAAATTACATGATATTCATCATTCCTCGATGGAATAATCTCTTGGGAACCAGTTTTAAGGGGTTTTATGCGAATAGAATTGTATCCAATATCCACTTAGATTCGGTTATCATGTTTTCAAGCATGGAGTGTTCCGTAACCGAAAAAACTGGAACTTCTTATTTTTTATTTGGATGTGGGCTCTATTTTTTGAAGTTTGAGCTTGACAACAGAACTTACATCCTTGATCAACGAGAATTAAATGGATTGGTGCTTTCAGATTTTGTCTATGATTATATGTCCACAGCTCCGCAGGTGGCTCTAGAAAATGACGATGATGTGATTATTAATGAATTAGCCATTAAAATCCCAATGAACCTCGCTGATAAGAGTTCGACAAAGCAAACCTTTATAAGAGGAGTTTTGATGCGAAATATCTTCGTTCCTTACAAAGAAGTTATTCTGCGCATGATGGAGCAAGCACAAAAAACAGGAACCTATGATATCGAACAGACTGGATACAAAATATTGAGTTCTCATCCGGGTGATTTCAATCGCATCTTACTATCTGAAGCTTTTAGATTTGATCAATCTGTAAAAGATTATATTAAGCCGACAGCAGGTGTCTCGAATATCCATTTCCATGCGGATAAGATTTTGAACGAATTTTTCAGTCCAGACGAGCTCACAACTATAAGCAATTCTATTAGTTCCTTAAAAAATATCATTCAAAAGATAAAATTCGAACATGGGTTCTTGTTTTCTATAGTGGAAATGATAAACAAAGAACTATCCAACAAGTGAGGTGATATTTTGAGCCAAATCAGAACGATAGAGAAAGCAAAATCTTTACTGGATGATTTTTTTAATGTTATGCCCTTAAAATGTCCCTATGTATTAGGTGGTCGGGCCTGTGTGGTCTGTGACGAGATGACCAGTTGTGACGCTATTGAAGTTAAACAAGTTGATGAGAAGAACCTCAAACTTGTAGTAGCTGGAAACTCTGCAATGTTATCACTCAAATATTACTTTAAAACAGATATCGAACAATTTATTATGGCAAAACTTTTTATTTCACTACAAAACACTCCCGAACTCCCGATAATTAAACCTGAAGAAGGATATAGCTTGACTTTCTACACAAAACACGGGCAGGCAACCCCTAAAGAGCAACAATACGCTGCCATCACGAAGGTTCTCGACCTACTTTCGGAAAATCCATGGATTGAAACCAAAATGCTGATAAATAATTGGATAAATCGGACCTTAGAAAAATTAAAAATTGAGGTAAAAATGCATGCTCCGAAGGTTACATTGAAGACCACCCCCACTGTTAAAAGATCGAAGGTTTTTGAGAAGCCTGATGAGACTATCGAAATAGAAACCCGTAAACGCCTTGAACAAACCCCCGATCAAGAAGTTATAAACCAAACACCTCACGAGGATATTCAAATACACGAGGTTACGGTACCAACCCCTCAGGAAACTGTCCAACCTGCAGTTCAAGAAGTTTCAGAACCCGACTCTAAGGAAATTCCGGCACCGGAAGTTTCTTCCAAAGTCTCTGATGTTTTAGAAGAGACTGTTCAGAAGCCAAAAGTCCCAAAACAACCCTTTTTCACAACAGCAAAAGAAAGAGAGAAGGAATTTGCACCATGGCCTCCTCATCTCAAGCGAAAAAAACTTGAAGAAAAAAAAGAGGCACCCAAAGTAATGCCATCTGTGACCGAACGTAAGAGGATAGTTACTAAAAAGAGTACTGAACCCAGAAAGGGGCTGGCCCCAAAAACCCCAATCCCAAAGGAAGAAAAATTCGAGTTAAGAATACATGAGAGGAAGCAGGCTACAGAGAAATATTTACCTCCCATGCCAAAGGATGATCCATACAAGATTTTAACTCATTTAGAACGAATCGTCCAAAAGGACTATGAAATGAGACAATTGGCGGCGCGTTTTGAAGAGGCTCGCGATAAAATCAAGCAGACTATGTTTCATTCCAGATTCCTCTTCGAAATGGGGCAAGTCGCTTTTACATTAAGGAAAGGTGCGCCAGGATTGAGTCTGAATGAATCCACCAGAAAGGATATCCTCAAGAAAATATCAACTTGGAAGGGTAGCGTCGAACGAAAGACCAAAAGTTAAGCAAAATTCAACTCCAAATAATCCAAGGTATTATCCTTTACAAGTTTTATTGAAGTTCTTAATTTCACAAGACTAAAATGAACCATTCAGTTTATTAGAGAAAATATTTGAAGGTTAGCTCATAATCCTTGATGGAAAATGCATTGCCTATACCTTAGGTGAAAAACTAAATAGTGATATTGTGGTCATCCATATTGAGAAGGCCCACTTTGATTATGATGGGGCCTACCAAGCGATAAATAATTTTTTTGTCAAAAATTGCTGCGAGGACGTGAATTACATTAATCGTGAGCAAGACCTCGGTGACAAGGGGTTGCGTCATGCGAAGCGATCGTACTATCCCCACCATATGGTGAAGAAAAGTATTCTTTATAGACATAAATTAGACTAGGTTCTACCCACTTTTGAGTAAATTGAGTAACCGTCATTCTCTCCTTTTTCCTGTTCTGAGTGATATAGGCTAAAAAGAATCTAAACCGTTTTTCAAAATCAGTGGATAATTTTATATGTTAACAATATCTAATAGTAAAAATACATAGTTCTCTAACATCATAGAATTGAAGAAGCTACAATAAGCTTTTAACCTAATTCGGTTAAAACTGAATTTGAGGAGTGAATTCAATTGTCAGAAGTTTCTAATAAGGAATCTTTGGAGGAAGTGCATAATTTACTAGCTTCGGTAGAAGAAAAAGCAAAAAACTTTAGTTTCAAAGAGGAAATCGAGCTTCTGGAAGAAGCGGAGGGTTTATGTATAAAAAATAATTTAGAAGAGATGCAAGGTATTATTTATTACCAATTAGGAGAAGTTTATCAAATCAAAGCGGATTTTATCTTGGATAAAGAAGGAGTCTTGAAAAGTTTTGAGTCTTCTATTATCTATTTCCAAAAAGCTCTCAAGATATTTGAAAGCTTAAAGAATGAGCCCAAAAAAAGTGCAACTCTTGGTTATATCAATCTATTGAAATATCTATCGGGTCTTGAGAAAGGGAATGAATCTAGCTTGTTAGAGTCTGCAAGGAGCTATTTTAAAGATGCGAAGAAGGGAGAGAAGAATATATCAAATTTAATGAATTTAAATATCTTAGAAAACAGAGCCCTTCTCCTGTTTTTAGGAGAGAAAATAATTCGGGTTGATCAAAAAACAAATTATTTGCAACTCGGCTCTCAAATGTTATCAAAAATTGTATCGATTTATAATACCTTAAAAGATACACCTAAATGTTCCGACGTTTACCTTCATTATTACCTAACGAGCTTTGTTGAATCCAGTGTTTATTTCGTGGCTTATATTCCCATCGGAGGTCATGATCATGAAGAGGCGTTTTCAAAATTATATACCACCTGTAAAAATCTGGTAACCTTGATTGAAGAATCGTCGAATACAGTTAATAAAGCATTCGCATACATTACCTTCGCCTTCCTTCAAGTTTGTCACGCTATCTTCTTTGGAAAAGATCAGTTCCAAATTAAGGATTATTTAAAAAGTGCTTTAAAATGGGTACGGAAAGTTGAGGCGCTAGCTTGTGAGGTTAACTCGACTTTATCGTTGTTTGTATTTCATTGGACTCGATTCTCAGGGGCACTTTTTCTAATGGGGTTGGGATACCAGAGTCCTGAATTCAAATATATCCGCGAGGATGCAAAAAACCAAGTTAAATTGGCCTCATTTTATTATCCCGAAATGAGTGCAATGAGTTTCACTCTCTATACAGCCGGAATTTTCCTGGGAGGGGCGCTTGAAAAGACAGCTTCCGATATTGAGCATTATGAGATAGCTAAAAAAAATCTTGAACTCCATCAGGCTATTTCTGAAAACATTTCACTTTCCAACAAGTCAGAGTATAAAATAACATACCTGTATAAAATGGCACAGTTATGTGCAGCTAGTGCCGTAATTGGTGACACAAGCGTAGATCAAGCTGAGAGCGTAGAAAGCTTACAATTAGCGGCTAAAATATTTAAAGAAATTACGAAGGACCCACCTAAAATATATTTGAATACCTATAATTACAGCCATGGATATATGTACTTCATTTCGAGGGCAGGGATCATATTAGCGAAGCATACAAATGATAAAGCAGAGAAAATATTCTACTACCAAACCGCTAATCATTTCCTTAAAGACACAAATAAGATCACCTTTGCGATTTTTCATATTGAAAATCTATTTTTGATAGGGGAAATCTATTATGAGATTGGACGATTGTCCCAGGAGGGTGAAACACTTAAAAAGGCACAAACTGCATACAAGGCTGCGATAAATTTATGTAAAAATAAAGGATATCACAATTTAGTAGGGTCAGGTTATGTCAAGCTTGCTCAAATTGATGATCGGTTAGGGAATTTCCATTTAGCTGCAGAGAATTATACAACAGCTATCACATCCTTCGAACATGCGATTCTAACCCTAACGTTCGGGAAGCTTGGGAAGAAGCTTGAGAAGTTGAACAACTACCTTAAAGCCTGGCAGATTATCGAGATGGCGAAATCCTACCACGAAAAAGAGGATCATTCAAACGCTGAGTTAAATTACACAAAGGCCAGTAGCATTCTGGAAAAATTGAGAGATTATAAATATGAAGCTCCTTTTTATGCATCTTGGGGGATTTTAGAAAGAGCTGAGCGTCTAAGTAAACAGAATTCTCATGAGGAGGCTGCCAAAACTTATTTAGAGGCAAAAAATAAGTTTGAAGAGGCTGACGAAGTTTTAGCCAGTTACTTGAAGAAGCGAGGAACTACTGAAAGTAAAGAGCGCATCGCTCTACTTACTCGTGTTGCCAATGTTCGTATTGATTACTGTACTGCCCGATATCAAATTGAAACTGCCCGATTAACTAGTAAGAAAGGGAATCATCTCGAAGCGGCTGGGTTGTATAACCAAGCGGCACTAATTTTTGAAAATCTCTGTGATATCTATCGTGTTGAACGCGAAAAGGATGAATTAACTGCTGTATTTTTCTTATGCAAAGCGTGGGAGAATATGGCTAAGGCGGAAATTGAAAAGAAATCTGCCCTTTTCGCAAATGCATCGAATTTATTCAAGAGGGCGGGGGAAGTTTTCCCCGAACCTCGGATGAAAAATCTTTCGTATGGTAATTCTTACTACTGTGCAGCGCTAGAATGCAGCTCATATTTTGATAAAACTCCTGATTTCGAGAAGAAATTAAATTACTATAAAAAAATTAAAAATTACTTACGTGAATCCTCTAAGAATTATCAATCCGGGGGCTTTAAACAAGATTCTCAATGGGTTTTGGCGACCTCCGCTTTTTTCGATGGCATCTGGTATCTTATTCAATCCGATAATGAAATCAATCTCAGCAAAAAAGATCAGTCCCTGAGTGTCGCTTTGAATTATCTGAATAACGCGTTGAAGATTTTTGACGCTGCAGGCTATGAAAAGAAGAAAGATGAAGTTAAAAATTACATTACAATGGTGGAAGATGAAAAAAGTCTATTAACTTCCGCTCTAGATGTGATTGTGAA
>JAEOSY010000113.1 GCA_016840125.1 Candidatus Helarchaeota archaeon
CACTGCGGTTTGCGTATCAGTGAAGTATGCTCATTGCTGGTGAACGATGTGGATCTGCCAAGTCGAAAGCTCTTCATCAGAAACAGCAAGGAACGCAAAGATCGATTGGTGTACTTGAGCGAAACCACCGTCGAGGCTCTACGTCACCATTTAGCCATTCGACCTGATCCAAGTTCCGCATACATCTTCACCACCCGTTTCGGTGTTCTCAAGAGGGGATCCTTGTGGAAGAGACTACGAACTTATGGTCACCAATGCGGCGTACCCGTCACAGCACAGCGGCTTCGACATACCTTCGCAAGCCAGATGCTTGCAGCTGGTATGCCGGTATCCTCTTTACAACGTTATCTGGGTCACGAGCTTATGGACACTACAATGATTTATGCCGAAGTATCCAATCCCTTGCTGCAACAGGATTATTACCGTGGCATCACAGCTATTGACCCCAAATCAGCTAACCTGACCCAACCAAAACTAACACCACCTCGCCAAGATCAGCTGCGCCGGTTGATTGCGGAGCTCAAAACGCCCAGCCTGGAACCTATCCGTCAGAAGGAGATTTTGGATCAAATGCAGCGCTTGCTCGACGATCCGGGCTGAATGGTAAAAGTGATTGACAAATCTCTCGTCTTCAATTATGCTCAGATTAACCCCATGGGAGACGGGAGCAAATAGGCTATATGGTCTCTAGCTCTCGTCTTTCTATATTGGGTCGGAAAGAAAAACACAGGAAATGGCAACTGCCTCGCTTCGGATTGATTGATTCACAAAGGGCGGAATTTACTTAATGTAACCCCTATACTGTCTACAAGACGCTCGAAATAGGATAGGGGCTACGATAGGGTCCACACCAGAAAGGCCACTGGAACAAAACATGTAGCAGTGTATGAGGAAAGGTGAAAAATCACGGTTTCGCTTTTCGCGTAACCAGGTACCCAAATACCGAAACAATTATTAGTCCACCTAGAACCATTAGAATAAGAGAAAACACTAATCCTCACCTCCTTTAAAGATTAGGTACGCTACCAGGTACGCCCCCGCAAAGCTGACAACTCCTGAAATAGCTGCCCAAGTCCGGAATATACCGGTACCTGGAACTATCTGGGCGATTACCAAACCTACAAAAACCAGGTTGCCCCAGTCCATTACCTTTTCGGCAAATTTCTCTCTGTGCTTTTCAGTAATCTGCTTAATTTTTACCATGGTCAAGACAGCATAGCATACTGGCAAAGAGAAATCTATTGGCATTATTTAGAAACATAGACAAAAACAACCTGTCCTAATTACGACAATATCAGTGTGCAAGCATCGCACAACCGTCATTTGGCGACCAATAATTAGCCTCAAAACATATCTTCGAGCTGCTATAACAAATGATCCGAGGCTAAACATTAAGAGCATAAAGCCCATAGTTTCAGAAAATGGGGTTAGAAATTGTGATTACGGGGGATGTGGAAACGAGTAAGAAATTAGTGAACATAATTGGAAAGTGAAATCCTTATGTTCACTCAGAACACATTAACATTTAGAGACAATAAAACTAAAGTCGATTTCTCGACGCTTTCTCAATTTGAGTGAACTTCAAACTGATTAGGGATTATATCTCTTTGCAAGCTTCTCTTTTGCAATCTAACTGGATAATTACTAGCTTGGCGTTGGCTGTCCAACAACCTGCTTGGCAAACCTGACTTGACCAAAATCACGCCGCTTAGCTCTCGGCGTAGCCGAGTCTGGTGCAATTGGGGTTAGGTCGTGATTTTCTTTATTTATTATCCACCCGAAATTAGGTATTAGATAAAATTTCTAAACTTATTAGACCTCTCGAAGCTTGTCTAAGACTATATTCTGGATGCTGTTCGCGAAATGAAAAGTCAAGCAAATATTGGAGATCAAAATAATCTGAAGGAAATTTCTCATGAATATTTAAAAGTCCTGACCGTATGATATTAAAATCTCGTTGATATTCATGAACAACAGCATTGGTATTATTGGATACCATCCCCAACTCATTGAATATATACCAGTTACCAAATCTAACTGAAATGGCAGAAAGATTAGTACAACATTCTCTAAATTTCTGAAGAAAGAGATGATTTTTTATTGTTAGTAGAGGTTCATGAACACATAACCTATGATCTTCTAAATGGCTAATAAAAAATTCTTCGATGTGAAATAGATCATCAGTAGTAAAGAAACATAAAGTATAAGTTAACTGAAGAAGAATGTTTTCATAACCTTTGAGTTTTTTAAATCTATCCTTAATTAATGAAACAACATTCTGCCATTGATTTATTAATGGATCTTTTCTCCATAATACACCAATTACACTATTTACTGAATCAGCTGTTGTAAATTTATCAGATGAAAAAATGCTTTGTAGATTATCACTATCAAATATTTCATCATTGGAAGCTTCGATAATTCTCTTCGCCAACAATTCCCACAAATTATTGGGTGAAAGTAACCAAATACCTATCCAATTAGCTAAATCAAAATAGTTGATGAGTTTTTCAAGAATACAGGTGGCGTATTTATTAGTTATTTCTTTTTTTTCGTATAGAGTTGTGTTTTCCCATAATTTTTCTACCTTCTCGTTTGGGAATTCTAACTCCAATTCATCAGCCAACTCACAAATGGAAACAATGACATCTTTATCATTTCTGTCTAGGAATGAATACTTTTCTTGAATTGCTAATACTGATAAGGCTAAATGGTACTTGGTAGTTTTTTTTACGATTTTACTAAACAAAGGATCATATAATGCTTGGCATGCTGTTTTCCAAACATGCTCAACACTTCTATCTTGTGTCGACAAAAAATTCTGCTTTGCCTGAATAAAAATTTTTGCAGCCACATCAACATAACTACCAGATATATCTTCGTTTTCGATGTAATTAATTGAAATTACATTACCAAATTTAAGCGGAGGTTCATCACTAAAAAATTGCAATTGAATGGTTCGAAGGTTGTCAATAATATAATCCAATGCGAAGGAAAAAGGCCCAATTTTCGGATATATCAAACGTTGAATAGCTTGAACAAGAAGTAGTTTTTCTTCTAAATCGAGATTTGGAACGTAAACTTGGAGAGTTTCTTTTTTTGATATGGCTTTAATGAGTTCATAACTTATGAACTTTATAGTTTCTACGTTACTTGTGTTTTTTAAATAACTATGCCATAAGCTAATTACATTTATTCCATCAGGATCCTTTAGTGAAATATTATTAACAATTTTTCTTTGGTTCTTTTCAGGATTTAAATAGTTTCTCAATCGATATTTTTCAGATTTAGGCTTATAAGGATCCTTCTCGAGCAATTGATGGTAGATGCTCTTTCCCTTAGCGAAACTAGAATATATTTCAATTTCTTTTAAAAAGATATATCTAATTTGATTAAAGTAACGTACAGTTCGCGCATCATTATTAAGTTCATTCTCTTTTCTACGTTGTAATTGCAGAAACACGTATTCAGAAGGCTTTCTAGGTACAACTGCAATTGAAACATTCCCCACGCGATCACTGAATGGTGTATTTTTAGGATAAGGAATCTGCTGTAAAAGAGTTGATGCTAATTGTTTCTTATTTGGAGATGATGCTAAGGTTACATAGTCTGATGCACCATCAGCAGAGAAATACTTCCCCCACTCCAAATACCGAAAAGGAATAGATAACTCATCCATTATGAAATCGAAAATTTAAAGCTAAAAGTATTCTGGCCTTGGATAAGGAATATAATATTTAGCACGATTAAATAATTTATCAAAAATGGTTGTTGACTGACTAAGCCTTTTTAATTCGATGTTTTGAAAAATCCAGAAAAAAGGACTCTCAACATTGAGAGGAGACCATTCTGAAATATTCATTAAGCCACCACTAGCTGAATCATAGTTTGGATACTCATCTCGTAAAAATCCATAAGATGATACTGCAAATGCTTCAACATTTACCCTTGATCTTAAGATATCTACCATTTCTCTCCCAAAATAACCATCAATAAGATCCCAAGGATCCCTTTTATACATGCCTTTGCTCAATAAATCAACCTTTGTAATACATGCTGCAAAAAAAGGCCCACCTCTTCTGGATGAATACTTTTCTAAAACATTAATTAACTCATTAACCCAATAAAAATATTCATGTCTAGCAATTGGAACATCATATCGTTCATATTGGTTTTTATCATCAAGTGGAGGAGATAATAATTCTGAGGATATTATACTTTCACTTGTTTGATCCCTGTTTGAGTTTGTGGATGTCATTGTAGGATCTAACACAATTATGATACCTTCTGCATTAATAGTGTTTACTAACGTCATCCGTGAATTATCTGGTTTTTCCAACATTGACAAAGTATTACTTCCCTTACTGTCTCTTATTGATAATAAATGGGAATGACTACTCAATTGATATTTATATGAATTTAGGTTTGGACCAATTCTTTCAAAAAGGAATAAATTGTGTTCTGGATCTGACGTAGGAGAAATGCTTTTTGGTGAAACGAATGAAGGTTCTTTAGATGGATATTTATATAATCTGTATTTGAATTCCTGTGAATTAGAATGCAAAAAATTTATCTTCTTTACAAAAGCATTGATAAGCCAAGTTTTTCCAGCTCCAGTTGGGCCCCAAAGCGTAATAGGTAGTTTAGGTATCATGAAAACTCCTAATATTTTAAATTCATAACTAGGGCAAATTTAGGGCATTTATCGCAAGATAAATTACAATCATCAATAATATGGACAAAATCATCACTGCTCGAATCCACAAAAATCTATTCTCAAAAGGATACAGATATCCAAAAATAGATTTTTTTGCACCGCATAATGGGCAATTCTCTTTTAGATTTGGTGAACGTTCTGATCCACATAGCTTGCAATATGTTATGTCATTACTCATAGAACGATCTCTGGCAATATTGAAAAATGATTTTAATTCACTCAAAACAGCGGCACTCTAAAAAAATCATCTCTTCAGTTTAGGATACCCAATGTATCCCCAACGAATTTTGTTTTCTTTTATTTTCTTTCTCTCTATTTTATCAATGAACCAGAAGAAGGGATATTCAACATTATAAGGCTGCCATTTTGAAAAATCATCTATAAATTTTGTGACGGGATTATAATTTGGTGTTGTTCTATCAATAAATCCAAAAGATGATACTAGAAAAGGTTGATGAGAAGCTAACGGCTCTAGCAATTCTCTGACTCGGTTTCCGAATTGCTCTTCTACAATTTTCCACGTATCCAGGTAATTTTGGAGAGCTAATCCCATTTGGTCTGCCTTAGTAAGACATACGAGTATTATTCGATCATTATTTTGTTCATGTGCAGGTGTAGTTAAATACTGTTCTAATCTTTCGATAAGAACTGTATACTCAGATCCAGGATCGCCTTTAGCTAAAGTTGTAAATGTATCCAGTATTACTAAGAGGCAATCCGCTTTTCTTATATCTATTGCCGTCAGACGGTTACTATCTGGTGCAGTCGCGGATTCATCTAAACTTGTTGTAAGATTCCCTGGTGCATCCAGTATGATTAACGAATACGTACTTGAATAATTAGCACTTGATGTTTTAGGATACCTTAAATATCGATACCTTCTTTCGATTCTTCTCCCAGTACTGGAAATTGATGATGGCGAAGTTGGCAGTTCGACCGGAGAACTATCATCTGCATTCCATATTTCATACTTGAAATATTTACTCTTAGCCGTATACATCTTTAACTGTTTCACCAAGGCCATTATCAGCCACGTTTTACCTGAATTAGTTGGACCCCAAATCGAAATAAATACTTCTCCACCAGAATTTATTTTCTGATGGATTGTTTTCATTCTCCAGATTCTTAACTTGTTAATAAGTCCGGGAAAGTTTTGATTGAATCTAACAGGCACACCAATTGGGCCAAAAGATATTTCAAATTCATCTCCTATATCAACGGATCGCCTAAATAGAAATAATATGATTAATAATATACCCAATGTCGCAATAGTAATAATCCAGCCGTAATCTTGAAGAAAAGTGATTATTTCCATTGAGTACCTGTTATTATGCAATGAGTAAAATGATGAATGGAGAAGACCAAGATTTATATCAAACAATAGATTCAAAAGATATGTAAAAAATTATAGGTTATTTTAGAAAATATGATATTTAGTAAAAAGAGCATTTGCTTATATTTTGTAATGATTTTTCAATCTTGTGAGCTGCCTAATAGATTATATCAACGATATGGATCAAAAGCCGAAGAGATACTGTATCTTTCTCTCATGAAACTCTGACGGTATTCCGGTGATTGCGTTGAAGTGGCAAAATCCGTAACAAAGTGTAATATGATAACGTCTTTTGTACAGGAAATTATTACAAAATCTGAGGATGCGTAAAACGGTCCTAAGTTTCATGAGAAATGGATACACTACCGCCGAAGAAACTGCTCGATCGAGTCCGCGAAAAAATCCGCCTGAAAAATTATTCCAACAAAACCGAACAGGCTTATGTGAATTGGATCAAACAGTACATCTTATTCCACAAAACGGAGCAGCCATGGATATGGAAAACCGAGTCGAAATTTGTTATTGTTGGTATAGCGGTTTTCGATTGCTACCATGCCAACTGAAAAACAAAAGATATCCTTAGATCGTCTCCCCCGGTGGGGGACACTATTACTAGATCTACCCTGGGTGGAAATCATCGGTGAACTCTGGAAAATCGGCAAGAAGATCGTACGCGGGCTATCCAATGAGGGGATTTATGAGGTGCTCGACTACGAAACGACGCTTGAACTACACGACAGCAAGGGTAAAAAGGCGACACTGAAGAAGCGGGAGAAAGTGCGCTTCATGCAAGATAATATCCTGGTATATCAGGACCAGGCCTGGGGAGATGGAGAGATCCTGGTCAATTACCAATGCTCCCCTGGCAAACCGGTGGATCAATACCGTTCTGGTTATAAAACCCATATTCTGATATCTCTCAGAGAAGTGAAGAATAAAGGAGATATTGACGTTTTCAACATAGAATGGAATATTAGCCAGGGATTCTTGCAGAGAACAGGATTTTGGTGCACTGAGATTAACCATAGAACAAAGCATATTAAAATTCAGATGATTTTCCCCAAGTCAAGACCCCCATTACGAATGTGGGTTGTTGAGAAGAATCTGCAGAACACTCGGAGATTGGGAGACAATGCTAAAAAACGATTGCCGGATGGGAAATGGCTTGTCACCTGGAAAATGGTCAAACCGCGATTGTACGAACAATACATCCTCAATTGGGAGTGGTAGTTAAATGAAAAGACGACAGACCCGCGGTTGCCTGCCGTCTCGAGTGCTCCTAGGTTCCCGTTCCGCCACCCATGATCAACCTCCTTTTCGTCTAAAAATAGACGTCTAACAGGTGCACACAAAAGTTTCAGGATGTTATTGTTTGAGCTGCAGCCCAGAAGCTTCCAAATTATAATAGATATCTATTATAATTGTCAATCGTTTTTATGGATTGTCAGGCGCTTTTTCTAGGTTTCGGACCTGGCCTTCGATCACGGGCCAAATATTCTCTAACTGCCTTTTCTGTCGTGACCCAATTCCGCCCAATTTTTATCCCCCATAACTTCTCTTGACGAATCAGTAGGGAAAGATGGGGGTGTGACAGCCCGCTTAGCTCGGCAGCTTTTCGAAGGGAAATCAGTTCGTCCAGCCTAGGCTGGTCGTCACTGATCCCTTTATCACTTACAGGCACATTGAAATTATACTATCTGTAACGCGCAATCGGGGGTGGGCGGGAGCGCGCCGCAAGG
>JAEOSY010000114.1 GCA_016840125.1 Candidatus Helarchaeota archaeon
CCATACCAGTACGTTTAACCACTATCACCCTTTCAATTGTTGGGGTATCCTCTAAAAGTTCATGGACTTTTTCTTTCAAGGGAATTTTCTTTCCGCTCCGAAAAGATCCATCCGCTGTAATTAATATTCGAGCTCCTGAATCAAGAATTCTATCTTTAACTGCCTCTGCGGAGAAGCCTGCAAAAACAACACTGTGAATAATTCCAAATCTAGCGGCCCCTAACATCGCAATTGCTGCCTCTGGAATCATAGGTAACCAAATAACAACACGGTCTCCCTTTTTTAACCCGTAATTCAATAGAACATTACCGAATCGACACAATTCTTCAACTAAATCATTGTATGTTATTGCTCTTGTGTCATTGGGATCATCGCCCTCCCAATAAATGGCAACTTTCTCTCCTTTACCTGCTTCAATATGCCGATCCACAGCATTATAAGCTGCATTAAGTTTTCCATCGACAAACCATTGCGCTACAGGTGGAAATTTCGAATCGTCCCAAATTTTCGTTGGTTTCTTTGCCCAATTGAGTGTATTTACAAGTTTTCCCCAAAATTTCTCAGGATCTTCAATGGATTCCTTCCACATCTCTTTATATTGATCCATGCTTTTGACCCACGCCTTTTCAGATACGCTCTTCGGCGGTTCAAAGACTCTCTTTTCAATCAGAAGAGATGTGATTGTTTTTTCTTTACTCATCTATTAATCCTCCAATTTTTATTTTGTCTTACTTTTATAATCTTCAGCAACATTTGCTGAAAATATCTAAAATATAACAAAACTCCAATTAGGTATTGGAGAAGATGGTTTTACATTAAGATATATGTAAAAATTACATCTAGATGGACTTGAAATAAATGAGTAAGAAGAAGAAACTACTTGTGTTGGGTATTTCTGGAAGCCCGAGAGCTGGTTCCACTGATTATATTGTAAAAGACGCGTTGAACCATGCTCAAACGAAATTTGATGATATTGAAGCTGAATATTTCTCAGCAAAAGGTAAGAAAATCAATTTTTGCATTCACTGTGATTTCTGCATCAGGGAAAAGAGGGGCTGTGTTCATAAAGATGATATGAGCGAATTGTATCCAAAGTTGATTGACGCCGATGTATATATTATAGGAAGCCCCGTTTATCAAGGGAATATTTCTGGCCAGCTTAAAACAATTTTAGATAGAACACGTGCAATTGTGGCTGCAGACCCGAAAGTGTTTCAAAACAAATTTGGAATGGCTGTAGCAGTTGGAGGGGACAGGGTTGGAGGGCAGGAATCCACAATCCATACTATACTTGACTTTTATGTGCTCAACGGGATCATTGCGGTGAGTGGGGGCTTCTTTGGTGCGAATCTCGGCGGAGCCGTCTGGTCAAAAGATAAGGGCGCCCTTGGTGCACAAGAAGATTCTGAGGGAATACGATCGGTTCATAAATCGGTAAATAAATTAATTAAACTTGCTAAAAAAATATTGTAGGAAAGGTGTTTTATTTGCCAAAGAAGTTAATCTGGGGAATTACGGGCTCTGGAGATTTTATTTCAGAGATTGTCGACTTGATTATTAAAATTCAGCATGATTTTGATCTAAAAATCACAATCATCCTATCAGTTAATGGGGAACTCATCCTAAAATTCTATAAAATTCTTGATAAACTTAAAGAAAACATCAAAAATGTAAAAATTGAGAAAGGTCCGAATAATCCCTTTATTATTGGACGAATGCAGACTGGCGAGTTTGACTACATCGTTATTTCTCCCGTGAGTGGAAATAGCGTTGCTAAAATGGCTTACGGAATCGCTGATTCTCTAATAACGAATGGAGTAGCTCAAGCTTTAAAGGGCGGACAGAAAGTTTACTTATTTCCGACTGATCAAGAGCGGGCAGATACAACCACCGTATTACCTAACGGGAAGACCTTTGTTCTAAAACATCGGAAAATTGACCTAGAGAATATTGAGCGCCTAAAACAAATGGACGATGTGGAAATTCTGGAAAATTATGATAAGATTTATGACATTATCCGAAAGGATTTTAACAATTCATAAAAATAGAATGAGAATATGATTAACCAATTCATTATAATCAACGCTGCAGGTTTACCTCTATTCAACTGGGAACTTGAAGATAAGCAAGCGGAGGGGAGTATGATATCGGGATTCCTAACAGCAATGGATACATTCGCTAAAGGAGAGAAGGGGGAATCTATTCGGAAAATCACATTAGATCCAACAACTTTTATTTTTGAACGGGCGGAGGAACTTATTTTCGTCATTTTAACTAGTGATCCAGAAAATGAACAATTAATTAGCCTTTTTTTGGGGGAAGCTAAAGCGACTTTTTTAAAGAATTTTTTAGAAGCAGCTCAAACATTTAGTGGGAATTTGAGCATCTTTAAACCATTTAACGGTATGTTAGAACAAATATTGACGAAGTACGGTTATTTTGATTATGTTAGAGTTAAAAAAGTTTTTGAAACTGATGAGATGCTCAAAGCCATTTTATTTCTTAAGAAAGATACTGGCGAAATACTTTATATTAAAGCTAAGGAGTATCTAGATCGTAACGCATTAAGTTTCCAAACAACTATTTTGCTCAATTCTATCGATCGTGTCATTACTAAAGGATTGAATGAAAAACCCCTGATCTCTATACTCATTTCTCAGAAATCACGTTGTCTTCTAGTAAAAACCACCGAAAAAATTGTTATAATACAAGAGAAAGTTCACCCTTCTTCTTTAAATGTTGCAGAAGTGAAAATCAATGAGAAACGAATAAAAAATACCTTGAAAAAACCTGAAAAACTGATGTTTGAAAGTAAGGAAATTTTTCTTTTTTTTGATCAAATGGGGAAAAATATTGTTTCTAATGATCGTGTTGGTCAATTTGGGGGTGATAATTTGCCTCCAGACTGTATTACATTAGTAAATACCTCAAAAAATATTATTGAGCAAATATATCGGGAGCGTTTCTTCAGTATTCTGCTATTTACAGAAAGTAAACTGTATTCGGCATTTCCAATTCTAAATTATTATACTTTTTTGGAGATCGGAATTGAAAATGCTGCGGCATTTAAAGCCTTCTCTGAAAAATTAAATAAATGTGATGTAGTAGAGGCGGAAGATGTTCATGGATTAAATCATATTATTGAAGTTATTAATAAGTTTAAAGCTTTTTTTTCGTGAATAAAAAATAGAAAAAGAAAAGATTAATCTGTTATTTTTAGTCGCGTTTTCGCTCCAATTTCGGAAAATTCGGACGCTTCCATCTCCAAGTTCTTGCCAGTAATTTTATTAACTATTGACGCCGCAATGATTGCCCATGGACATACTGCATTCTGTAATTCTTCTTCACTCATTGTACTCCGGACCTTCGATGTAGAACAGTTAATTGATTCTATTGTAAATATCCTATCTGATTCCCATTTGACCTTTAACTTTTCAGCCATGCGGATTTTTGCTGCACGGGACATGAACTCGTCCATAGCTTCGCTTAAATTCATTTTCTCCAGTTCTTTCATATCGAATCCCATTAAGTACATCATTTTCTCTAGAAACTCGTATGTCTTTGGTACAACATATTTAAACAAAGCTGGCGTCCCTAAAAGCTCTTTTGCGGCGCCTTCATACCCAAAAGTAATACCATGAAGAATAAATGCTAATTGATGGATCGAAAACCTACTTTTCCCTTCCTGACTACCACGACGTACTAAAACCGCAAGAAAGATGGAAATACCGATGGGGATAGGTAAAATAGCTGCAAACCAAAATGAACTAGGAATAAAATTTATTTCTGGACTCATCGCCGGTACCGTATGAAAATAGTAGTTGATTAAACTCGTCCAGTGCCCTAAACTCCAACCGATAAATCCAACTGGCCCAATAATCTGACCATACTTGTAGATTAAATCTTTTTTAAAAGCCGCAATAACGAATTTTGTTCCAAATAGAATATTCGCTGTTACTCCTCCAATCATAAAATGGAGACCCACAGTTGAGGTGAAATCTGTAAATTCAGCTTTCCAAGGCACAATCATCAAGAGACATTGAATCGTTATTGCATAGAAAAAGATAGTTTCAATACGACCAATCATTTTATGTGCTTTAACAAGAGTGATATCCCCTTTCATATTGCTTAAATCACGTATATTGTAAATTCCAATGGCGTCATTTGCTATTACAAAACAATAACCAATCAGAGTTTGCAGAATAAGTAATTCTGCCCAAAGTAACATGCCCATTTTTCCCACTTCTGTCCAATTAAATAGTTATGAAGTTATTCTTTGAAGCTCATACTTAATTTTTCAAGTTATCCCTAATAATTACTTATTCTTTTTCGACTTCGGAAGTTATTGCCCATGAATTTTTAGTATAAGATTGAATGGTTGAATTGATTATCCTTTGGAGGATGTGAATCGTATTTCTAATACAAATTCTGAAAAACCAAATCGATTAATAAATGAAAAAAGCCCGTACCTACTTCAACATGCCTATAATCCCGTGGATTGGTATCCGTGGACCCCTAAAGCTTTTAAAAAAGCCAAAAAGGAAGATAAACCCATCTTTTTATCGATTGGCTATAGCACTTGCCATTGGTGCCATGTGATGGCACATGAATCATTTGAAGATCCGGAAGTAGCCAAGTTAATGAATGAACATTTCATATCCATAAAGGTAGATAGAGAAGAACGCCCGGATATTGATAAAATTTACATGGATGTCTGTCAAGCGATGACTGGGAGGGGTGGATGGCCTCTAACAATAATAATGACACCCGAGAAAAAACCTTTCTTTGCGGCGACATATATTCCAAAGAAGGGGCGCTTCGGTTCGAGTGGGATGTTGGAAATTATTCCCGCAATTAGTGAGTATTGGAAGAACAAACGTAATGAAGTTCTAGAATCCGCGAATACAATTATAAACGCACTCCAGCAGGCATCCTTGAGTACTTCAAGTGAAGAATTAGGTAAAACCACCTTGGCAACTGCATACACTCACCTATTGAGGCAGTTCGATGAGAAGGATGGTGGATTCGGAGGAGCTCCTAAATTTCCAACCCCTCACATACTTTTATTTTTGCTCCGCTATTGGAAACGCACAGGTGCCGAGAAAGCATTATCTATGGTTGAAAAGACCCTACAAGCCATGCGGCGTGGGGGTATCTTTGATCACCTCGGATTTGGATTTCATCGATACTCTACCGATTTCTTTTGGCTTCTCCCACATTTTGAAAAGATGTTGTACGATCAAGCTCTCCTCGCTATGGCTTATACAGAAGGGTACCAAGCGACTAAAAAGAAGGAATATGAGGTAACGGCTCGGGCGATTTTTGCGTATGTTTTACGTGATATGACTGACCCACTTGGGGGGTTCTACTCTGCAGAAGATGCAGATAGCGAAGATAAAGAAGGGAATATGGTGGAAGGAAAATTCTATGTATGGACTGCAGAAGAGCTTAAAAGAGTATTAGATAAAGAAAATTTCGATATTGTTACGAAACTTTTCAACATTAAAAAAGGTGGTAACTTTCTAGATCAAGCAACCCAGCAACGAACTGGCGAAAATATCCTCCATCTCACTAAATCAATTCCAGATCTTGCATCAGATCTACAACTTGAAGAAAGTGATTTAGGCTTGCGGCTTGAAGAAATTCGAAGAAAATTGTTTGAAAAGCGTGAAGCGCGCCCACATCCATATAAGGATGATAAGATTCTCACGAGTTGGAATGGGCTGATGATAGCTGCATTGGCAAAAGCATCCCGTGTATTGAATGAGGCGAAATATTCTGAGGCAGCTCGTAAAGCAGTGGACTTCATTTATAAAAAGCTAATTAGAGACGATGGGCGTCTGTTACACCGATTTCGGGATGACGACTCAAGTATTCTGGCAAATTCTGATGATTACACTTTTTTAATTTGGGGTTTGTTAGAACTCTATGAGAGCACTTTTGAGATCGAATATCTTCGGAAAGCCCTAACATTAAACGAGGAACTCTTAATATTTTTCTGGGATAAGGAATCAGGTGGTCTGTATTTCACGCCTGATGATGGGGAGGAACTAATCCTTCGTAAGAAAGAGTTCTATGATGGTGCGATTCCTTCCAGTAATTCAATTGCTATGTGGAATTTGCTTCGGCTCGAACAACTTACTGGGAATGAGGAGTTTGGAGAAAAAGCCGCAAAAATTAGTCCCTTCTTTTCAAATATTGTAAAAAATGCTCCTGCTGGATTCACTGCCCTAATGATTGCCCTTGAATTTGTCATAGGACCCTCATGCCTAGTCACTATTGCAGGCGATTTAAATTCATTGGATACGAAGGAGATGCTACAAGCTCTTCACGTTCAATATCTCCCGAATAAAATTGTGCTGTTAAATCCTATCACGGAAAAATCACCAGGTATATATCAAATTGCCGATTTTGTGAAGGCCCAACCTAGCATTGAAGGTAAAACCACCGCTTACGTCTGTATCAACAACTTTTGTAAGAAACCGGTTACGGAGATAGATGCAATGCTCCACCAACTTCAGACATAGTGATTACTCAACATTTATATTTCGATTCTATGGTATTATCTTAATTTTCATCCAATGTCAACGGGTATTAATTAAATGGGTACTAGAGATAGACTAAACCAAATTCTCGATCTGAAAAATTTCGCCTATTGGGGGATAATTGGGGCTGCTATTGGCTTTATTTTTATCCTTTCGTCTACAATTGGCTATCTAGGTACCAGTGGCGAATCGTATTCAATGCTTAATCATTTCATTTCAGAACTAGGAGAACTGGGTGTGTCACATCTCGCGTGGTTATTTAATCTTGGTTTAATTCTAGCAGGGATTATATTCATTCCATTCTTTATAGGGCTCGGTTTATATGTTGAAAATAAAGTAGCTAAGATCGCTATGTTTCTCGGAATTATGTCCGCAGATGCAATTATTTTAGTCGGATTCTTCCCAATGAATAATATCATTCCCCACTTTCTAGCAGCAATGCAATTCTTTTTTGGGGGTATGCTAACTGTAGTAGTGTTCACAATTGCAATTTTTATACAAAAAAAGGCAAAAATTCCGAAGTATTTCATCATTCCCGGTATAATAACTATTTTCATATTCGTTTATTTCTTGTTCTTTATTGACGTTGGGGATTTGACAATGATTTTCACTTCACGTCCTGATGTCCTTTTGATCGCGGTATTTGAATGGGCTGTCTATTTTGCGGTTATCGGGTACTTGCTATTAATTGCGGTTTATGTGTTTTTAAAGGAAAGAAAATAGGTAAAAACCAAAGTATTATTCATAAAGAAAATACGCAATATATATTTCTACTGATAAGTGAGGGTTGCTTATGGTTACACAAGTAAATAATTTGGATATGTTTTTTAATCCTACAAGTGTTGTCGTTGTTGGTGTATCCCGAAATACACGGAAATTTGGGCATGTAATCTTTAAAAACTTCTTAGAATCAAATTTACGTGCTGAGATCTATCCTGTAAATCCAAAAGTTGAGAAGATTCTCGGGAAAAAATGTTATAAATCGATCTCAGATGTTCCAGGAGATATTGATTTAGTTGTTCTAGCGATTGCTAATAAATACGTGCTGGATGCGGTGAAGGAATCTGCCCAGAAAAATGTTAAAGGGATAATTATCATTGCGGGTGGTTTTTCAGAGATAGGTCCAGAGGGGAAGAAGCTCGAATTACAGATCCTCAAAGTGGCCAAAGAAAATAATATCCGGCTCATCGGTCCAAACGTAATTGGAATTTATGATCCATATTCTGGAGTTGATACTCTATTCCTTCCTCGATATCGGCTCTTACGACCTAAAAAAGGAAAGATTGCTTTTATAAGTCAATCTGGTGCTTTTGGTTCTGCTCTTTTAGATTATGCGGCATCTCAAGGTGTGGGAATTTCAAAATTTGTTAGTATTGGTAATGCACTCGATGTGGATGCAATTGATGTTATAGAATATTTAGAAAACGATGAAGATACGAACTCTATAATGATGTATTTAGAGGGAATTGAAGAAAAAGAGGGACGCGATTTTTACAACATAGTTAAAAGGGTTTCCGTTAAAAAACCCATTATTTTATTGAAAGGTGGTATAACTGATCAAGGACAGAAAGCAGCCTCAAGCCATACTGGCAGTATCAGTTCGCAAATTGAGATTCTTAAGGCGGTCTTCAAGCAAACTGGAGTATTACAGGCTGAAGATGCCCTTGAACTATTTGATATCGCCCGGCTTCTCTCAGCATCTACTCTACCACAAGGAAAGGGAATCGCCATTATTACCAATGCTGGTGGATTTGGTGTCCTTGCCACTGATCACCTTGTTGCAGAAGGTTTGGACTTGGCAAAATTAGAGGATAAAACCATTAATTTTCTAAAATCCAAAATGCCTCCTGCAGTTATCATTTCGAATCCGACCGATTTAATTGGTGACGCAGATACGGAAAGATATAAGATGGCACTGAACAATATTTTAGCAGATCCAAATGTCGATCTCGTGATTTTAATTATTTTACTTTCTCTTTCGTATGTGGAAAGTGATATCATTGATATTATTAATGCTGCCAAGATTGAACATGGTAAACCCATTGTTGTCACGACCATAGGTGGCGATTTCACTCAAATGATGGTTCGAATGATGGAAGAAAATCAAATTCCAACGTTTCCAAATCCCAAACGAACGGTCAATGCAACCCATGCTTTAATTGAATATGCAGAATTTTGTGAGCGTAAAGATGAGTGTAGCTCCCCTGATTAATCAATCAAACAAGTATGAAACTCTTTAGTTGATGCCACAAATTCTGATTTTTTAGGAATTTACAATTTGGAATCTTTTCTTATACTCCTTTTACCTGAATTTCACTCCGCTAGTAAAAAATCCCTAAAATATAAATCTCTTAATTTCCTATTGAATAACATAATAAAAAGAGAAGGATAGACTTCAAAAGTTAATTAAATTAATATTCAGCAAAAAAGAGGAAATCCAAGAGGAACTTGCAAAGAAGCTAATGGGGTTTTTGCTTAAGTTGCTAACTGATAAGTTCTTATTTGATTCTTAAGTTAAATCAAGAAGGGTGTTTAAGAAAATATAATTAAAAGTTCGGAACGGATGGAGCTAGTTTGGGCAAATTTAACAATCGAATCATTATATTCCTTATTCTTGTCCTACTTCTCCTTCTTCCGGCACTTCTAATGTTTAATAGTCATTCCAACGTGAATGTTGCATCAAGATCATGCAAAGCCTCTGCCTTTCCTTTAGGAGGCGGGAGAGATACCGTAGATGAACTGAAACAAGAGTTTTTTGGTACTTGTTATTCTTTAAACGGAATTAACGCCCAATATAATTTCCAAAACTTGGATCCATGGCACTATGGTATAAAGCAAATAGAACACGAAAGCGATATTTTGACTTGTTTTATGTCAGGAACCGAAGTGAATCTGGCAAATAAAGTACGGGCAGTGCCAGATACAATCGCGATCAATGAAGTTTGTTATTCTCCAGACTTTATTGAACTATATAACTATGGATCTGATAAAGCAATGACTGGTTGGACCATTCAAATCTATCATAACAACCTTCTTGATGGCATCTACACATTCCCTTCCGGTTGGATTTTTCATAGCCAGTATGTGGTTGTATTAAATGAGAATACCGGAACAAACACTGATACTGTTTTATATACAGGCTGGAATATTCCCTGGGGAAGTAATGTTGCAGTTGGTCTTTTTGATAATACGGGTGCCCATGTCGATTGGGTTCAGGTCAGTATTTTTACAGGTTCACCGCCTGGTGATATCCAATGGAATACGGATATATCACTCACATTCAGCGGTGCTCATATATACAGGACTAGTGATGATGACACAAATCGTGCATCTGATTGGACTAGTTCATCTTCAGGGTCTCAGGGGACTCTAAATCCCGGACAAACTGGCATTCCACCAGACCCCGATCCCGATCCATTTGGATTAGCTTGGATATGGATCCTAATTATTGTAGCGAACATTGCAATAGTAGCAGCTGTCGTGCTAAAGCGAAGGCAAAGTAGGATTGGGGGGATTGAGCAGAGACCTATAACCCCCGCTCCTACAACCCAGCCACGAAGAACACAACCTGAAGTGCAATCAAAATCTCGACCGAGAACTAGACTTAAGGTTAATTTATCACAGATTAAGAAGAAATACTCTGTGCTGCGTAGTACGCCATCTAAAAAGCTAGCTTCAATGGATAACATTTTTAAAACACCTCCTTTCCATTGTCACCATTGTGATATAACTTATGAGCTTGAAAAGTTCGATAAATCCGCATTAATTTTATGTTCAGAATGTGGAGGCATAATGCTACGACTCGTTGAATGTTATCACTGTCAAAATAGAATACCTATTTTACAGGATATTTACAATAATGAGAATACTCAAACGATTCACTGTTTCTACTGTGATTCTAATTTCTTTCTTCGAAGAGAGGAGGCGGTTGAGCTCACTCCGGAGATAACCAGATCTGCGACAGAGCCATCAGAAGAACCCGAAGACAAGTCTGAGGACGCGGAGGCCACCAAATCTACAAGAGATATGCCTCAATCCGAATGGGATTTCAAAACTTTAGTTTTCGAATTAAACACCTATAATGAACCCGACAATCTTATACCCGTAATATGGCGTTTAGGTGAGATGGGCGATACAAAAGCAGTTCCTCACCTGATTAAGACGTTGGCTCTATCGGATGAGAAGGAATGCCGCAATGCAGCCATAATCGCTCTTGGGAAAGTTGGCGGACCATTAGCAATGGACGCGTTATACCACGCATCAAAAACGGACCCTGATTTCCTTGTTCGATACAATGCAGCTATTACATTAAATCATGTCAACTATCCAAAACAGGATTCTGCAGTCCAATCAGAAAATGCCAATGTTAACGAACTTGCAGATGAAATAAGTTCTCGAAAAGCTCCTGATACACCTAAACACTATTTGAAAATTGAACCTGATCGCTTTATGTGCTCTAATTGTAAAGCTAAATACTCAATTAAGAAAATTAATATCTTAAAACAATACACCTGTCCAATCTGTAACGGGTCATTAAATCGATTATTGAACTGTGTGAAATGCACGGAACAAATCCCCTTTAATCAGGATGACTTTTTCCGGTTTCTGCCATTAGAACTTGAGTGTCCTACCTGTATGAACAAACCAAAGGATTCTGTCTATTCAAATGAAAAATTTCCAATCGGCAATATTACAGAGGATGAATTAAATTTACTTTTTAGTAATATTTTAAGTGAAAATAAAACAATTCAATTAGAAGGGGTAAATCTTATTAAAGAAATCATTAATAAACATGCAATTCCTTCATTAATTGGAATTCTGATGTATGAAAAGGTTGCCGACATCCGCACTTTAGCTGCTATTGCCCTCGGAATGATTGGAATACCCGAAATACTTCCAATCCTGAGACACATTGCGGATTTAGAAACTGATGAATTAGTTCAAAAATATCTTACTTTATCTATAAAATGGATGCAACAAAATGGAAATTGAAAAAAAAGAATTATCTGAAGATAAATGAATCAGCTTTTATAATTTCCGCTTAATGCAGAGCCCCCGATAACAATTCTCTGAATTTGGGACGTCCCCTCATAGATTTCCAAGACTTTTGCATCCCTCACCAACTTTTCAACAGGATTTGTGCGAAGATATCCGCGACCACCCCATATCTGTAAACAATCGAGCGCAGATTTCATGGCAATCTCGCTTGAATAAACTTTTGCACAGCTTGAGAGTGTAGTATCAGGAGTTCCCTGATCTATTAACCACGCTGCTTTATAAGTTAGCCCTTTTGACGCCTCGATACCTACAACCATATTTGCGATTAGTTCTTGAATCATCTGAAAATTTGCTAATGGAACCGTAAATGCAGTTCTCTTTTTTGCATAATCTGTTGCAAGATCTAACGCTCGACGTGCTAATCCAATCCCGAATGCCCCTATTGCTGGACGTGACGCGTTAAAGGTATTCATAGCAATGCTAAATCCTTCCCCTTCCTTCCCTAAGAGGTTTTTACTGGGTACCTTAACTTGTTTAAAGGATATCGCACAGGTTGGTGATTCACGAAGTCCCATTTTTTTAAGAGGGGCTGCGACTTTAACCCCCCGAAGGTCTGCAGGAACGATAAATGCACTTAGTTCTTTTCTTTTTTCTCCGGTCTTGCAAAATACTACAAAAAAATCCGCCAAAATGGCGTTGGTGATCCAAAACTTAGTTCCGTCGATGATATAATGATCTCCATCTTTCCATGCTTTGCATTGTATTCCTGCGACGTCCGATCCAACAACTGTCTCAGAGGCGCCAAAGGCAACAAACGACAAGTTCTTGGTTAAATGCCCAAGCCATTTCTCTTTCTGGGCTTCTGATCCTGCCAAAAGAATCGGCTCAAAACCTAATGAGTTCACATTGAAGGACGTCGCAATACCAGCGCCCCCATAGGCGAACTCTTCAGTGATTATTACCTCATCAAGTAAACCCAGTCCTCTTCCTCCATATTTTTTAGGAATTCGTACATTTAAAAAACCCTTGTCAAAGGCTTTCTGGGCTACTTCCATCGGGAATTCATCTTTTGCATCATATTCCCCAACAATCGGTATTACTTCATCTCGAACAAATTCTCGGACCTCTTTTCGGAGCGTTTCCTGCTCCTTGGTTTCATTAAAATCCATTTTTCTATCTCCCTCTGAATTAAAAAATAAAAAAAAAGATTAAGATTTTATTTTTTTCGCAAATTCCATACCTGCTTTCACGCAGTTCTCGAGTTCCTCTGGATCAGGTACAAAATTGTATGTTATGGGATCGAGAATTTCAGGAATCAATGCTTCTTTAATGTTTGTATTGACTTGTTCCATAGTTCTCTTTGCATTCCATCCATATGAGCCAAACGCCTGTGCATATTTTGCGGGTGGTTTTAATCCTTTCAGGTATGTAAGGAATTTAGCTACCGTTGGATACATCCCATTGTTTAACGTCGGTGAACCTATTAATAGTCCCCTGGCATCTAGAACTTCGGTCATGATGTCGCTATTATCTGTATTTGTTAAATTGTAGATTTTGACTTCTACTCCTTCATGCGCAACTCCTTCTTCCAATGCGAATGCCATTTTCTCGGTACTATGCCACATAGTGTCATATATGACTAATACCTTCTCTTTTGTTTCTCTGTTTGACCATTTCGTATAGGCGGTTAGAATATCACTTATACGTTCTTTCCACACAATCCCATGAGAAGGACATATCATATCAATTTTTAATTTCAGCGTTTGTGTCACTTTTTCTAAGGTCTTTTGAATTAGTTTCGATACATGCATCACAATATTTGCATAGTACTTTGCTGCTTCTTCCATGATTTCTGTCATTGAATTCTCGTAATCAAACCGCTTTGCAGACGCAAAATGCTGCCCAAAAGCATCATTAGAAAACAGGACGTTATCAGGTGTCATATAGGTAACCATTGAATCGGGCCAATGTATCAAGGGAACTGGAACAAAGGTTAAAGTTCGCTTTCCTAAGCTAATGGTATCACCCTCTTTTACTGCTTGAATATCCCAATCTTGCTTATACATCCGTAAAAAACCGGCTTTTCCCTTTTCGGAGGTTACAATTTGGGCATTTGGACAGAGTTTCGAGAGCGTTGGTAATGATCCGCTATGGTCTCCTTCTAAGTGGTTGGATATTAGATAATCTACTTTATTTAAATCACCGATCACTTCTTTTATGTTACGCACAAACTGATCTGTAAAGGGTGCTTTAACATTATCAATAATCGCGCTTTTATCATCTACAACTATGTAGGCATTATATGTTGACCCTCGATGGGTTGAGTAACCATGAAAATTTCGTAAATTCCAATCAATAATTCCCACATAATAAACGTCTTTCATTAGTTCAACGTGCAAATTAATACCCTCCGACTATAACCGATGATCTATATGTTCGTCTCCACTTTCTACTCCACATTCAGGTACATAGCACGTTACATTTTTAAAGGTACATGTTTGTTTGCAACTCGGACAAGTACTATCTTGCGGAGGCATCTCCGACTGGAATGTATGTCCGCAGGTATCACATTTCCAATAAGGCATGGTCTTTCACCTTCTCTTAATTGTTTATATAAAAAAACTCTATTATTGAGCTACTGGAAATCGAACTAATATAAAAAATTAAAAGCAATATTTGTTTCATAAAAAGTAATACTATTTAGCAGGGAACAAAAATGCTCAATGGACTTTACATCATTCATCGTGAATCGGGCAGTCTATTATTTGAAAAAACGTATGAGGAGTCCTCGGTTGATACGGATTTATTTAGTTCTCTTCTCACTGCAATTCGCAGCTTTATCGCAGAAATCCACATGGGTGAATTGACCTCTTTTACCACTCATAATAAGAAAATCACCATTTCGCTCTCCGAAAATGTGGTAGTTGCGCTCATTTTGGAGAGTGCTGCCTCACAGGAGAAATATCAAGGGATTGCTTATGAATTAGGGCACCAATTTGATAAAGTTTATGGACCTATATTGAAGGTTTGGAATGGAAATCGCGGACAGTTCACCCCTTTCAAGGAAAATTTAAGCATGATTTTACAAACTAAACAAGATCCCTTCGTTGTACAAGTAGCCAAATGGGCAACGAAGGAGTTCGGCGGTGAAATCCATATTGATCAGGAGCTCATAACGAGTTCTGGGGAAGGTTTTCTGGTAAATTTGATAATTGATCGGGGAAAGTCAAAAGATTTAATGTTTCGAGAAAAATTGCTGAATAAATTTTACAAGGGCTATGATCGGGATATATTCTTTTTTAAGGTGCAAGAAGATATCATCGGTTTAAACGATATTGATAAATTTATCGAATCATGTAAGGATCTGGGGTATGAATGCCACCAAAAAGAGAGATGCGAACATTATTTTGACTATTTTCCTTCTAAAATTATCATATTGGCGCCTAATTTTTCACCTACTGCTCTCGAAAAGATTGCTGAAATCACTGAGTATGATGAAAAGCAGTCTAAACATTTTATCGTCTCTAATCAAGTTGGAAAACATATGCGTGCCGCCGCAAAAAAAGGCAAAGTACCAATGTTGAGATGTAATGTTGAGTTATGGACTTGGCAGACTCCCTATCCAGAACGGATTTTTTCATAAAGCAAAAATTAACACTCGATTGATTCGTCACCTGAAGTTTTTAATGAAAAAGTTCCGTTTTTATAATCGATAACCAACAACGGCTTCTCATTCCGAAGCACATCAATTAATAAAACTAGATCCTTTGGATCTCCTTCAACTTTTTTACTTTTAACAGCTTCTATTTTGCTCATTTTCCCTCCATCAAATCGTTTTTCCATCTCATGGTAAAATATTTCCACTGACGCTTTTTGAGCATCCAGTTCATATTTAATTCGGTATTTTAAAATTTCCTTCTCCTCCGGAGGGGTCAAAGGTGGTGGTACAGGTGACATTTTCATTGTTCCTCAAGCTTATATACAATAAAAACAAAAAAATGTTGTGCTTTGATTGTTTTATTTTTTCTTTCTAAATATAAAGATATAGTAAATTAGTGATACTAGTATCCAAAGAATTGAAGCAACGAAGAGGATCAGTTTTGGGAGGGCAAAAGCTGAGTGGGCAACCGCCCACCAATCGGGGAAACCTGTAGGGTCAGTTAATGTGAGTAAGATAAACATATTCTCAAATGCATCGAGAATTGCAGTTACAACTCCGCTTAACGCCATTATCAATCCGATTTTTCGCCATAATGTGTTCTCATCGAATTTACGGGAAATCATTAGACCTATGGTGAAAATGAGTAAGC
>JAEOSY010000115.1 GCA_016840125.1 Candidatus Helarchaeota archaeon
TAACGCCTTTAATAGTTAAAAACAAGGTGTTAGCACCGACAGCAAAAAAATGAGAGATAAAAAAAAGAAAGATTGGTCGGATCTATATCAGCTTATCACTAATCAATCCCATTTATTGGTAATAAACTAAAATTCCCCTATGGTTTCACCGTTTAAAAAATTCTTCGCGATTTGAGCGAAAGGTAGGATTAATTTAGCTATTGAATTAAAGGCATCATCGCCAGATTCACCCAAGAGCATCATTTGGTCGACTTTGATGTTCTTAAAGATCTCAGGGAGAGCTTCGATGATCTTTAATTGCAAAAAGCTTTCCGTTGCCTGTTGTTTTAAAGCTTCGGCTTGTTGCTTGACTATTTCAGCCTGCCCCTCAGCTTCAGCAAGTAGGCGTTGTTTGATTTGTTGAGCCTCTCCCTCGGCTTCTGTCGACAGCTGGAATTTTTTAGCTTCCGCATCAATTTGAACCTCTTTTCGGCGTGTATCTGCCTCTACAACCGCACGACGCATTTCTAATTCCTGAACTTTGATTTCTCGTTCTTTGGACTGAGCAGAAATCGTTAATTGAACTTGTTGGTCTCGCAGACCTGTTTTTTCATTGACATTAAGATCTCGAATCCGGGTGATCTCCTGCATTTCAGCACGGCGTAATTTAGCCCGTTGTTCTTCTTCCAATTTTTTGATCGCTTCAAGGTTCTCCTTAAGAGCCCTATCAAGTACCTCAACGTCTTTTATCTCAACGGATTCCATTACGAGGCCCCAATCATCGACCATTGTATGGAGTTCAGTTGTGACCTGCTTAATAATTCGATCACGTTCACGGATGATGTCTTCAATCGCTAAATTAGCGCATGTTGTTCGCATAATTGACTCGGCTGCATTTTTAATAATTGTTTCAACATAGTCGTTATCATGGGGCACAAATGAAACTTTCTTGAACGCAATCTCGGGATTAGCAACACGCCAATAAATGAAAGCAGTAATTGAGACATCCTGATATTCATGAGAAACAACTCGCTCCCTTGCCTCAAGAAGTGTCTGCTGAACAGTTGTAGGAATAACTATTATTTCATCTAGAACAGGCAAAAGAAACACTCGTCCTCCAGTACCCGAACGAAGTACTCGGCCATTTCTGAGATGAATAACATATTCATTAGGCCGGAATTTCCTATACCTAGACACAAAAAACATTAGGAATAGGACAAGCAATGAGCCACCGATTACTATAAGCATCGGAATAAGGCCAAAAAAACCTTCTATTTGCATTTTTTCTTCACCTCTTTTATTCAATTTCCATATTAAAGTGGGGGATTTTCATCTAAAACCAGATGTCCGCCTATACGGTCAATAATGAAGACCATTCGATTTTTAGGGATAATTTGATTGGGCATTGCTCTGGCAGACATTTTCAAAGGGCCGGCTACTGTCTGTACCGTGACTAGACCCCCCCGATCATCGACTTCGGTTATAGTGATGACTTCTTGTCCGATCCGAACTTGATTAAACTCAACAGCACCAACTGAACTTACAGCCAATTTTGTCCATAGTCTTGAAATGATAAATGTTGTTCCTAGCCCTAGTCCCGCAACGCATAAAAGTCGAAGCATTGGATTAAAGTCGATTGAGTAGGCCCAAATCCCAAATCCACCTGTAGAAAGCATAAACGAAGCAACTAGTAGTAAAAGAGGAGTAGGACTATCCCCGCTTTCCATTCCCAAATCATGTCCATCAGCAGAGACATCGTGATCAAGGCTGACATCATGATCTAAGCTTATATCGTGATCAAGGCTGACATCATGGTCAAGAGAAACATCATGGTCAAGAGAAACATCATGATCTGCACTAACATCGTGGTGAATATCATGGTCGCCAAAAAGATGACCTACATTAAAAATTACAGTTATAAAAAACAAAATAACGCCTAAGATGAAAAATCCCAAACAAATTTCAAATATTACCATTTCCCACATAAGTAGAACCAATTTAATCCGCTCCTTTAGAATTATCTCCTTTCTTACTTAAACACGTGGCTTGCTCAACGTTTGACGGATTCATTTTCGGGTACCTCTAAAGTTTTTAAAGGAGACGATGCCATTACTTATCAGCCAACCTCACAGATAGATTTTCACACGTACATGAGCAAGGTGCGCGTTTCGTGGCTAGTAACCCTATCCATGACACTTTGCTAAAGGTGTATGTGGTAAATTAGTCCATTGTCTACCTGCGGAGCGCAGGGAAGTCACGCCTCCGGAGATTATCACCGCTACACTCGCTCTAGATCTTGTGTTCAAGCAAGATCCCGAGGTGGGTGTAAGTGTGATCCAGGAACGAGGAAGCCTGAGTGCTTTAGCCTTGGGTAGCTCACTTAAACGCAAATACCCCTACAGTCCAAGTTTTATATGCGATTGGAGGTATTTATAATTTGGTTTTGCGGAAAAATTTTGTGATAGTCCCTGTCTAGATAAATTAATGAATGTAAATTTTTAGGATTAGCTAGTAAAGAAGAAAGATACCTTTACTGCATGAATCCTTGTTTTTTTGCAGCTTTCACTGTTTTCCTTCCCCCTGTAGTTGATGGATACGGTACTATTTATACCTTTCCGATTTTTGTCTAAGAAAAACGTGTATATTATATCTTAAAAAGAAGAATAATGTGTTTATTATATAAGAGCTGACGTTAAAGCTGGTTTGATTATTACGAATAACAAAATCTTTACACATTCGAAAAAGGATTTTAAGTCGTTTTCGTAGCATAGATTCTGAAAATAGCTTCAATAAAGTAAAAGAATTTAATTTCGAATGTAATACTCTTTCTTTCGCAAAGAGAACGTCCAGTAGGTGTTAATCACTTTTATGACCGTGGAGCATCTTGAATACGCTTAAAAGCAATCATTTAAAATTGGAGATAAAAAAAACGGCTCAGGTTATAAGAGAATCTTTGAGGCAATTAGATGGATGCAATACGAACAGAGAACCTTTGTCGTACTTTTGGATCAATCAAAGCATTAGATAACGTTTCAATAAATATTCGACAAGGAGAAGTATTTGGATTATTAGGTCCTAACGGGGCAGGTAAAACAACATTCATTCGCGTTCTATTAGGATTAATTACACCAAATTCAGGCTACGCGGAGGTATTAGGATATAATATCAGAAAAGAGATTAATAAAATTCGCGAACAAATAGCTTATCTCCCACAGGAAGCCGAGGTATACCCCACATTAACAGCTCGTGAAAATGTTGTTTATTATGCAGGTATACATGGACAACTCTCAAAAGGAGAGATTGAAAGTAGAACAGACACATTGATGGAGGAAATCGGCTTGAGTGACAGGGCAAATGACTTGTGCAAAGGATTTAGTGGAGGAATGAAGCGCAAGGTGTTAGTTGCTCGAACACTGGTTCTAAATCCGAAAATTATCTTCTTAGACGAACCAACCACCGGGATTGATGTTCTTGGCGCACGGAGAGTTAGAACTATGCTCCGTCAGCTCTCAACGCAAAGTAACCGAACTATTGTCCTAACAACTCATGATCTTAACGAAGTCGAACAATTATGTGATCGAGTGGCAATAATGGTTAATGGCAAAGTAGTTTCGATCGGGAAACCTTCAGAATTAGAAGCTGAATTCA
>JAEOSY010000116.1 GCA_016840125.1 Candidatus Helarchaeota archaeon
ACTCATAAAGAGAAATTTATTGAATCTTTTTTATCGATTTAACCTTCCATATCATCCAGTCCCTAGAAATATGTGTTTTTTCCTAATGATTGGAATTAATTTTCTGATATATTTCGAACCTTTTAGACGTAATATTGAAACCTGATATCTCCTAATGACCACTCAAATTAAATAACGCTCTTATTTGAACAATATCAACTATATCTTACCTCTTGTCATCATCTAATACATTTTTGGTACTATTTCATTAATTATTTCATTTAACAATAGGATGTAAAACCATTCTCATGACCGATTGTGTTTAGATTACTTTTCAAATAAAATTATTTACAAAATTTAGATTTGGTCATGGTTTCAGGAAATATTATTTCGGTAAAGGACATACATAAATGATCAATTCAAAAAAAATAAAGAAGGAGGTGATTAAACGTTTTAAAGATAAAATTTGTCTTTAGGAAAAGATTAGGCTGAAAAAACAATTTCAAAGATTAAAATTTAAAAAAAAGGAGAATAAAAAATGAAAAAATTGATGAGATTATTCAAAAAGGAAGAGGGAGCAACGGCCATTGAATACGGGCTGATCGCATTTCTGATTTCGATTGTATGTATTGCCGTATGGGGAGCTGCTGGAACGCAACTCATTGCAGCATTCCAGCAAGTTGTTACGGCTTTAGGAGGCTAAGGGGTATAACTAATGCATTATTACGAACATCTTCCATCAAGTAATCACTGATGGAAGATGTTCATCATAGAGAAGATTTTTGATGGAAATCACAATAGCAAAATTTAATTGACATTTCAGGAAAGTGAACATGCATTTTTCAATCAATTTATTATTTATTATTTTTTTGAGCGCTATACTTGTAGCTTCGGCGATTTATGATCTTCGGCATCAAATAATCCCAAATATGTTAACTTATCCGACAATATTTATTTCTCTATTCTGTCATTTAATTATGAGCGGTTTCAATGGCCTGCTTTTCAGTTTGGGAGGGCTAACTTTAGGAATTGCCATTTTTCTTATTCCCTATCTCATGGGGGGAATGGGAGCCGGAGATGTGAAGTTGATGGGTGCCGTAGGTGCGGTTATTGGCCCAAAGGGAGTTTTCATTGCATTTTTAATGACGGCTATTATAGGCGGATTCTATGCACTTGTATTGCTAATAATACAACGAAGACATCACCATGCTGATAGTAATAGATGTTTAGAGGCCCGTATGGTTGGAGACACATTAACTTCAGCTATCACAACAGGCGATATGAAAGAGCCCAAGTTATGTTATGGATTCGCCATTGCATTTGGAACATTGTGTTATCTAGTACTGGATTTTTCGGTGCAATTATAGATGACTTCACAACTTAATGGAGGTGTACGATGGGAAAATATAAAGCGTTAATCCCTTTTGCATTGGCACTTGTGATTGCGGCGACGGGCAGCATCTTATTATATAACTGGATGAAGAATAATACAGCTTCGGCAGAAGTGGTAAAAGTTGAAAATACCGAGGCCGTGCCGGTTGCAGTCTCAGCCTTAGAATTGCCATGGGGAACAAAACTCAACAAAGAGATGATTAAGACCGTATCTTTTCTTAAAGAGAGTCTTCCAGAAGGATATTCTTCTAAGCCTGAGGATTTAGAAGGACGGATTATCATTCTTCCACTAAAGAAAAATGAACCTATTACAGAATCTCGATTAGCTCCTGATACTGTGAAAGCAGGTGGTGTATCAGCGATTATCAAGCCGGGGAAAAGAGCAATTGCAGTCAAGGGGGATAAGGTGATCGGGATATCAGGTTTTATTAATCCGGGAAACAGGGTAGATGTTCTTGTCACGGTCACTGATCCAAGAACAAAGATGGAAGTCACTAAAATTGTACTCGAGAACATACAGATTCTCGCAACGGGCACAAAAATAGAGAAGAACGAAAAAGGCGAACCAGCTCCGGTAGATGTATATACCTTGGAAGTTACCCCGGTAGAAGGCGAGAAACTAGCCTTAGCAGCAGCAGAGGGAAAACTTCAATTTGCTTTACGTAATATAACGGATGATGAGAAAGTCCTGACTAAGGGGACAAATATACCTGATACCCTTTCTTCACTCAGAGGGATCAATCCTAAAGTTAAAACATCAGCTAAGAATAAACCCACAAGGAAATGGATACCTAGAAAAAGAACGATGACTGTGGAGATCATAAAAGGGGAAAAGACAAGCAAAAAGAAATTTACATTTTAAACAAACAAGGAGGATATTATTCCATGTGCCGGTCAATAAGATTCAAAATAGAAACCATAGCCATTTTTCTGGTAGCCTTATCACTTATTTTGTCGCCAGGATTATGGGCCGAAGAAATTCGTTTGATGGAAACACAAGAAGCAAAAAAATTTCATCTTGTGGTTGGAAAATCCATCATCTTAAAAAGCCTTAAGCCGACCAAACGTGTTTCCATTGCCAACCCGGAGATTGCAGATTTTGTACTTGTATCTCCAAAGGAAATCTACATCACCGGGAAAGTCCCAGGGATTACTAATATGACTTTATGGCAAAACAAAGCGGTTTTCGCTATTTATGACATTGAGGTTGCATATGATATTTCCAGGTTAAAAGAGAAAATACACGAAGTTCTCCCCGAAGAAAGAGAGCTTCGGGTCATTGCGACTCATAATTCAATCACTCTTTCAGGCAGGGTTTCAAGCACAAGCAGTTTATCCCAGGCCATGGCGTTGGCTTCAGCATATGCTCCAGAATCAAAAGTGAACAATCTGATGGAGGTAGGTGGTGTTCACCAGGTTATGCTGGAAGTCAGAGTGGCGGAGATGTCACGAACTTTGATCAAGAAGTTAGGCATCAACTTTTCATACCTTAGAGGAGAAAATTTTGGGCTTAGTATGCTCGGAGGTTTAACCAAACTTGTTTCTCCAAGTGATGCAAATATTGCTTCAGGAGGCCCATTTGGGCTCTTTGTTACACCTGCAGTCAATGCTCTGTTCCGTTTTAACAGCGGAAGTGGGACCTGGACAGGTTTTATCGATGCTTTAAAGGCCGACGGTCTGGTTAAGATTTTGGCAGAGCCTACGCTTATTGCATTAAGTGGCCAGGAGGCTAGATTTCTTGCGGGAGGCGAGTTTCCAGTGCCTGTTCCTCAGGGTCTTGGCACCGTGGCAATAGAGTATAAGCCTTTTGGAGTAGGACTGTCTTTTACGCCTAAAGTTTTAAGCGAAGATAAGATTAATATCAAAGTTGTTCCCGAGGTGTCGGAGCTTGACTTCTCGTCGGCAGTGCAATTCGAGGGATTTGTGGTGCCGGGATTAAGTACAAGGAAAGCTTCAACCGTTGTTGAGCTTGCTGATGGTCAAAGCTTTGCTATCGCTGGACTTTTAAGGGAAAACGTTCGAGATAATCTGCAAAAATTTCCACTCCTCGGAGAAATCCCTATTCTGGGTGCTCTATTTCGAAGCCGTGAATTTCAAAAATCCGAGTCGGAACTGGTTATCATTGCTACACCCCATCTCGTAAAACCCCTCGATGCAGGGAAGCAACCTCTCCCAACCGATTTTTACAGAGAACCTGATGATGTTGATTTTTATCTTTTGGGGTTAATGGAAGGGAGAGAAAAGGAACAGACATCAGCCGCCAAAGTGAACTTGGACGGTGATTTTGGACATGCGAAGCCTAAATAGGTTGGAGTAAGAAATTATCATAAAATCCTAAAAATCAAGGAGGAAGTGATGTTAAAAAGATATTTCGTATTAATTGGATTGATTACCGCGTTGGCAGTCGTTTCAGGGTGCGGGAGCAACAAAATCACGGGGCAGGGAGAGACAATGTTGGATAGGAATTGGGGACGATCTTTTGAATCTGCAAAACATAATCAGATTTTAAATCCTGACGCTGGTAAAAACCTTGACCCGGTTACCGGGATGGATGGACAGGCAGGTGAGGGAATTATCAAAAAATACAGGAAAAAATCCGATGAAAAGCAATCGGCAAAGGAGTTCGGGGTTCTTACGATCAAGAGCAAATAATGATCAATAAGAAAACTTTGTAACAATAGTAAAAAGTCAGGAGAATGAAAGTGAGCTTGCATACGATAATAAAAATGAAAGAGCAAAAAGGGGCTTCAGCCATCGAGTTTGCCCTGGTCCTTCCATTGCTTCTCATTATAGTATTTGGAATCATAGAATTCAGTATTCTCTTCTATGATAAGGCTATGCTCACAAATGCGAGTCGTGAGGGTGCCAGACTCGGAATTGTCTACCGCTATAATACAAGTGGCCCTAATCATCCAAATGATGGAGAGATTATTGCAGTAGTAAATCAATATGCACAGAATCATTTAATAAACTTTGATGCTGGCGCGGTGATCACGCCTTTAATACAAAGAACCGGAGACTCCTCCGGAGATTCACTTACAGTATCTTTAAGCTATCCATATAATTTTTTAGTCTTTTCAAATCTTTTGTCCTTAATTGGGGCTGCTGCACCAAATCTGATCACCCTGAACGCTTTGACTATCATGCGAATGGAATGATTAAAACAAAGGGGAACTGATATGAATTTATTGTTATCTCACATCAGAGATGAAAGAGGGGCGATCCTTATTATGATGGCTTTCCTGATGATAATATTTATAGGATTCGCTGCATTTGCTATTGATTTTGGACACATACAGGTAGTTCGCAATGAGCTTAATAATGCTGCCGATGCAGGTGCCCTCGCGGGCGCAAGGTTTCTATATAACAGCGCGGGTACTGACGTTAATATTAATGCTAATCAAATTGCCTATGACGCTGCCACAGCAAACACAAGTGAGAATGCACTTGTAGAAGTAAACTGGACATCAGGAAACACCGGAGAAGTTCAACGGGGACACTGGAGTTTTTCAACACGTACCTTTACACCTAATGACTCCACGGCAGCTATAGACCTTTGGAATGTATCCACAGACGAATTAGACGCAAACCTTAATTTTATAAACGCAATCAGGGTGGTTACAAGAAGACAATCGATACCTGCAGCATCTTTTTTAGCAAGGGTCGTTGGCTGGAATAGTTTTCAACTCTCCGCTGAGGCCGTCGCTTACATAGGCTTCGCCGGAACACTGGGTCCTGGTGAACTAGATCAACCCATTGCCATTTGCGCGGACAGCATTCTGGTCGATGGTGAATACTCTTGCAACATTGGGCGGATGATCAATAGCGGCCAGGATATAGCAAATAATGAAACAGGGGGTTGGACCAGTTTTAATCAAGATGATCCATGTACAGGGGGGACTAATGCTCAAGAGGTAAGGAGTCTTGTTTGCGGTGGTGGAAACCCAGAGACAATCAATTTTGGTAAAGATATGGCAACAAACGGAGGGGACATCCAGAGCGCTTTTAATCAATTGATCCAATGTTGGCAGGGCGCAACGGGAAAGGCGAAACCATGGAATATGACATTACCGGTAGTAAATTGCCCTGGGAACAATATGGGGACATGTGAAGAGGTCCGCGGAGCAGTGAACCTCAATGTGATTTGGATTACTGATGCAGGGGAGGACCCCACCTTTAGTAACGTACCAACACAGATGGACGGGCTTCCAGCGCAAGGGGTTTCAGCTTGGTCAAACAATGATCCAAGTGGTCAAATTCGCTGGAACGATTTTGTTCAACACTTCCAGCTAAAAAATGTTGATGGATCACCAGCCCCATATTCAAAAAAGAGCATATACTTTTTACCAGACTGTACGCCCCATGATCCTAAAGGGGTGAGCAATGGGGAAAATTTCGGCATTCTGGCTGAGATACCGCTACTTGTGAAATAACATAGTTCTGATGATAAAGAGCAGCTTTAGAGGAGATGTACCATGCTGGATAAAAACATACGTGTCAAGATAGAAGTCAAACGTTCTGACATAGAAAAAAAATTAGAAAAAATTATTGCCTCCACTGATGATTATCAAATTCAAAAATCCGGTGATAATGAAAAGACTGATATATTGGTCTTTGAGTTAGGGCAGGATTTTGAAAAGGATTTTCGGGTTATAGAATCTTTATTGGAGGCTGGTTCAGTGGGTGAGGTTTTTCTTATGTCGGAGAATCCCGACCAATCAATTCTGATTAAGGCTATAAAAATTGGTGCAAAGGAATTCTTAACTATTCCCTTTAACGAGCAAGAACTCAGAGAAGCCCTGGAGAGATTCAGGAGTGTAAGGGATAAATCCAAACTTCAAGGGCCTTCTCAATCCGGTAGAATCATAGATGTTATTGGGAGTAAAGGTGGCGTTGGGGCAACCACGATTGCTGTAAATTTAGCCGTTGGCATGATTGATAATAAAAGTGTCCAGTCGGTAGC
>JAEOSY010000117.1 GCA_016840125.1 Candidatus Helarchaeota archaeon
ATAGGATTGCGTATAATAAACCGGCTTAAGTTGGCTATTAGACCTCTAAACCTTCATGAGTTGTTTTCCCTTTTTGATAGTATCCGGCTTCCATTTTCTATCTGATGTTCCGAATACGATCTAATCTTCCAAATTGAATAATCTTAAACGTAAGTTTTGGAGTTCATCCTTAATCAGAATCCTAATAATTAATTCATACTTCCGATTTATTCTTCGTGTTCTTTCCATTTCACCTCTTCAATTGTAGGCGATAACTATTCCATGGTCTATTACGATAGGTTTGGGATCCTGAACGATTAACTAAATCGTCAGCTACTTTCTGTGTCTTCTCCAAAATCTCTTTTTCATTGACTTTACTTAATATCTGGTTCTCCATCAGAATCGTTCCATTCACCATGGCAAAATCGACATCCGCGGCTTGACCACAATATACCAGCTGAGAGACGACACTGTTTACCGGAGTAAAACTAACACTATCCAAGTTGACCATGATAATATCAGCTTTCTTTCCAATTTCCAAGCTCCCAATTTCATCCTGCAATCCCAAGGTTTCTGCCCCCATGATCGTAGCCATCTCTAACACATCGTTAGCAGTAATGGCCGTAGGCTGAAGATTATGAATCTTGTGAATAAACGCGGTCAGTTTGAGTAACTCCCACATATTATTAGTGTTATTAGAGGCAGCACCATCAACACCTAAACTACAAATAACGCCTCTTGAGAGCAGTTTCGGGATCGGAGCTATGCCACATGCAAGATAGAGGTTTGAAGCCGTGTTGTGGCTAACACACGTATTGGTTTTTGCAAGAATGTTAATATCACGATCTGTCAGCCAAATACAATGCACACCCCACAGATACTTACCCATTTCAGGGAGGCACTTATAGACCCATTCAGTCGGGGTCATATTGAAGTTCTCTTTAAATTTATCAAATTCCCACTTTGACTCTGCGAGGTGATATTGAAATTTTAACCCTGTTTCTTCAGATAATTCACTATAGGCTTGAAGTAAATCCTTATTACTGCCGGAGGGCCAGTCCAACCCGGCTGCGGGATATATCCTCCCCTCCCCCTTGCCTTTCCATTTCTTATAAAATTCCCGGCCACGCCGTATCATTTGTTCCTGGGTTTCGATGTGTTCTAGCCATTCAACTTTTTCTGAACTACTGAAGAATCCAAACTGATCATCATTTTCACTGGTCCGGACAATATACCCGCGAATCCCTGTATCGAGGCTTGCTTGAACCAAGCTGTCACATAATTCGGGATATTTGTTATTAACGAGATATGACATGTCCGCGTTGGTGGTACAACCGCTTTTCAGTAATTCGATGCTTCCTGTGGCCGCGGCATAATAGAGATCTTTGGGACGAATATTATAGGTATGGGGTTGAATGCAAGTATGGAACCAATCAACGAAATTCAAATCGTCCCCCATACTTTTCAGCAGGATTTGAAACAGGTGATTGTGGGTGTTTACCAAACCGGGCATAACAACATGTTTTGATGCATCCACAACCCGATCAACATCTTGGTATTTAGGAATTAATTTTGTGGTTAAGCCAATGTCTTTGATAATCTGATCTTCAATGTACACCGAGCCATTTTCAATAATACGGCGTTCTGGATCCATCGTTATAACGTAACCATTATTGAACAACGTAGTACTCATAACATCTCCGATATACGTGAATTTCTATTTAAATACTCCATGATAGAACAATAAATGAGATCACTGGAATGTATGATCTGAATTTTCGCCTTTACGCTTCCGACACGAATCAACTGCGTTCATTTTTACAAATGGATATAAAGCGGTTGAATGGAATCCGCGATGTCGCATCGTCTATAGTCTTAGTTTCAAAAGTAAAATACCACATTTAAAGATTGATTATTTATTAAGATGGGGGCTCAGAAAAGACACTTTTAGGAAGCATTAATTAAAAAATTAAAGTAAATTTTATGAAGTTCGGGTAAATACTGCTAGTTTCAAATTACTAAACAAGAAGTAGTAAATATAGCTCGTGAGGTGAGGTAATAGGACTTAATATTATGTGAACATAAGTATAACCGAACTTACAATAAAAAAATAACACATCCAAGTTCATTCTTTGACTGCGTGTATAGATATGCTCATGGAAATATTTTAGAAAAGATTTCTCTTCTTAAAAACACGCAGTAGAGAACATCCTATCATTAAGTGACCGCCTATGAATCTGGATCTTCAATAAAATCCGATAATTAAAATAAAAAAAAGGAGGAAAAACGGACATCCACTTCATGGTGATCCAATCTAGTATACTGGATCGTCAATTCGTATGATGTCCGTTTCGTTAGCAAGGACTTTTGCGATCTCTGCATCTACC
>JAEOSY010000118.1 GCA_016840125.1 Candidatus Helarchaeota archaeon
ATACTAATGGATCTTCCATTTGATCAATATTACTGGCGTGTTCGTCCAACTTATTCCCCTTTTGAAGGGAATTGGTCGGCTACAGCTAATTTCAATTTTACAAATGAATTTGCACCGACTCTGAATACGGGTTTTGTTACCCCCTTTATAGGAAATCAGCAAACGCTATTCATTTTTAGCGTTACTTATATCGATTTCGACAATAATCCTCCTTCGTCCATTTATGTTTTGATTAATGGGATTCGATACCAGATGGAAAAACAAAATTCAACCGATTTTGACTATACCGATGGCTGCATTTATCACTATTCAACCTACTTATCTCCAGGCGTTTACAATTTCATATTTGAATGTGATGATGGACTGTTCTTTAATTCCACCGCACCTATTATAGATCTAACTGTGAGGAACAAAGTGAGTCCACTGCCTCTCTGGATTGTATTACTTATCGTTTATATTGGCATATTTATAGTATTTGCAAATATATTCTCAAAGCTTAAAAAGAACGAACCAAAGCTTAGCAAATCTTTAAAAAAGCCAAAGAATACTCAATAAATCTTGAGCCCTTTCTTATATTTTTCAGAAAATTCCTCTAACCTCTTTTTCTGAATGGTTTCTTTTATATTTTCTTTGAAATCTCCTTTTAATTGATTTAATAATAACTGAAGAATTTCCTCCTCAGAGAATTTAGAGATCTTTACCGGTTTTTTTATTTTTAGGAGTATATTTGAAGGGTTCATCCTTACCTGTTGGATTGTATCAGCGACTCGAGAGATAATTGATGCCACAAGTTCGGTGAAGTTGAACTGAAAGAGTAAATTATAATTAACATCCAATGTATCTATTCCATCGGATTCCATCATTAGTTTAAAAATATTCAAATAAAATAATAAGACAATATCGTTAAAATTCTCTATCGCTCCTTTAAGTTCAGGATTCTCAAGTAAAAATAGATCAAAACCATTAACTAAAGTCTCTTTTTTGATGATTTCATGAATATCAAAGTTACTCACGTTAATATTCATTTTCTCTTTCAAAAATTTCAAGATTACTTCATTGAATTTAGGAATAAGATCGGATTTCGCTAATTCTTTCTTAGGAAATTGATAAAATTTGGTATTCTTGTCCATAAGAACTCTATTGAAATTCATTTTCTCATTTTGAAGTTGAACAACTTCGTTATTTTTAAAAAGAAGAGTAGGTTTAATTTTTCTATTTGAATTTACATCAATTATACGAATAATTCGGCCGTCATTCTCCATTTTTTTCAAATACTTAGTTAAAGTATCGAAACTAAACCTCCCCCTTTTTCCTTTGATTTTTTTAAAAAGAGTGTTAAAATTCATACTCCTTTTCTGATTAATATCATATAATTCATTCAAAATGAGTTCGCAAATTTCCCTTTCTTGAGACTTTCTACCCAAAATCACACACATCTAATTATTCATTAATACTGTATTGCTCTGCTAATATTGGAGTTAAAGTAACAAAAATTTAAGTTTTTTGGGCTTATAAAAATCGACATAAATTTATGAAAGAAGAATTATATGTTTAGAAAAAAGAATTAAATCACCAAATTAAATTAGTCTCTGAAAGTGGAGTTAGTGTGTTTTTCCTCAATTTAAATTTCTTCAATACCATCAGAGGACCCCAAATCCTATGTTATTATCCTGACTCTTTGGATGAAGAAAAGGCACAACAAATTGCCAATCTTCTAAATATCTCTGAATTACTAAAACAGAAGTTCTTTGTGTATGAAACCTCTCCCCAGTTTAAAACTGTGAATTATTACTTTGAAATCCCCTCTGAATGGGCGCGGGGCAAAAAAGAGATGCTCTTAATCTCGATGATTTTAATTGATGAACCCATTGAGCAAATACATGTATTTGAAGGTTTGTTAAAAAAAATAGCGACGAGTATAGAAAAAATTAAGGATGCATATAAAGGATTTTATATGTATAATGCAAGTAAAGGTGATTACGAGGAAAATGAAGAGATTTACGAGATGATTTGCCAAAAAGTTGAAACCTTTCTTGAGGAAACAGAAGAAACATTGAAATTATCTCAACAAACTTCGTTAGATCGTGTAATGGAAACCACCGAAGAGAAAAAAATTGGTAGTTATATAGTTGATTCAAATTTTTTCGATTTTCTATTTCAAATTGAGAAAACTGAACGCCCCTTCGTTTATCTCAACGAAATTATTAAATATGGAATCCCTATTTTTTTAACAAACCATATTTTACTCGAAATTAAAACTCCTGAGCAAGTAATTTATAACCTTCTTAAAAATATACGAATTTTTCAAATAACACCTCGAGTATTAATGAAAATTAAAGCAGAAGCCTCGCAGGGGGCTTATTTAAAGGAATCGAGTTTATCACTTATTGCCCTTGCTCGAAGCTTAATGAAAGATGAAAGTTATCAACCTGTAACTATCGTTTCCGATGACTTTGAATTAATTCAGTTGGTACAAGATTATTTTCAAGATATCAAAATCCTCCCCTGCAGTAGTTTCGTATTAGAATTAGTTAATAATTTAAAGGATAAACAGATTCAAACATATTTCAACAAAATCCGTAAGAAAATCATCAATATTGAGATGCAGCAGGCGCTTGCCCAGCGCGACACCCACCCTGGAGATCAATTAACATGGCTGATTGAAAAAGCTATAAGCGCAGCGGGCAGTTCTTTTTCTACAATTAGCGAAACTTCAAGTGAAATTAATGAATTACCAAAAGTTGAATTATCTTTAATTAATCTATACACCAAAGGTCATAAATTACAAGCCCCTCAATTGAAACCAATTAAAGATTTAGTCCCTTATTTGGATGATGTTAAAGACGTAGTTCAGAATCTGAATATAGTAAAGAAATATCTTGCAAATGACGAAATGGAAAAAGCCGCTGATATTATTCATGCAACCTTGGATATCCTCTCAACTACGTTCTTATTATCCGGTGCATCACTTCAAGAACGTAGAAAACTTCGATTTCAAATGTATATAGCCAAAATGATGGCTAATTTCGAGTTTCTTGCTGCCATAACCCATACGGATATGGCTGAACTTGATCATGCTATTGATCATTTTAACAGGAGTGCTTTGAATAGCTCCATGGCGGGTAATTATCAAAATATTGTCATTTCAACATATTTGAAAAGCCTTTCTCTTATTTATCACAAACAATATAACCGTGCTCTTCACCATTTTGAACTTGCTAGAGTATTGAGTGAATCATATAAAATGCCCCGCTATAATGTAATGGGTCTTGGGGGCGTTGCAATTTCAAAATTTTTGATGGGAAAGGTAGATGAAGCCAAAGAAACTATGAATGAAGTACATAAACTTATTGAAGAAGACGAACAAGAATCATTATTGGTAATGAATGAATTTGGGGATAACTTTTATATGATGGGGCGACCCGACGTTGCAATCCATCTCTATAATGAAGCCTTCGAAATTGCAATTAGTTTAAAAAGAATAAATATGGCTGATTCTATTTTTTCTAAAATAACCCGGTGTTATTATGCGATCGGGTCTTATAAAGATGCGCCTCTAGCTACACAATTACAGAAAGTACTTGATCTTGCTTATAACCTGAAAAATAAGGAAGATATCAAACTTTACGAACAAAAAATCGCACAACTTAGTGAAATTCATCAGACCGTAAAAGAACCACTACCTTTCCGTGTTCAAAAACAATGGGTAGCTGGAAGTGAGTTACCCAACCCGCTTAAGAGCTGGATGGATCTTTTACATATTGCTAAGGAACAAAAGGAAATAGCTGGAAAACAAAGTATCCACTTTACTAATTTCTTTTGTTATAATCCTCAACTAGGGAATCTTATTGTGAAAATTCCAGAAAAAGTATCCTTACGATTTGAACGCGTACCTGAGGCATATAAGTTGGCTTTAAAGGCGAATCACGAAAAATACAGCATTATTGAAGCCTCTGATGTAGATAAGGAGAAATTTTTGATTAGAGTAATTATTGTTACTAAATCAATGGAAAATATCCAAATAAAAAGAAGTGCGCCTCAAGTATTTGGAAAGTATATGGAATTATAAATCATCTATATTATTTTTTTCTTGGCAGATCACTCTTCTTAAAAACGAATTTGGGTGCTTTTGTAGCTTCCTTAATCTTGCCAATAGCTTCTTGTAATAATTTGGCCTCGAATTTTGGTTCAGCTCCAGTTATTTCATTTATTTGATTCTCCAGTTTTTGAAGATTCTCCTCATTGACCTCAGTACTTGTAATTTTCTGAATTAATGTGAAAAGTTCATTAATTATATCAATATCTTCATCGGTTACTAATTTGAGTGATTTTTTAAGAATCTCGGTTGTAAATTGAGGGAAATCATCAATTAATTGAACAAAGGATTCAACTGTTCCCTTTCTTACACTCCATTCATCGTCTTCAAGCCCTTTAAATAGGAATCCCATAACCGCATCTATTGTATCATCCCGCGCGAAAGCAATACTGTTGAATAGTTTAATTATTCCCCATCGGACATAACGGTTTTTATCTGGTTTTAATTCAGCCAAGAAATCGTATATTTTCCTCACCTCAACTTTTGGAAGAATTTTCATCATATTCGTTAGTGATTCCGCTGCTTCAAGTCTGACTGTCCAAATTTTATCCGTTTGAAGAAACTCGAGCAGATTGGGAACAACACTAACAGATTTGAATCGATCGTCTTCCGTAATTTTTCTTAGAAGAATAATGGCTTTCCTTCGTACATGAACATCCTCATTTTGCAACAAACGATATAATTTTGGTGTATATTCCGGTCGGATATAGTTTTGATTCACACTTTTTTCTATAGTTTCAATGAGTGTTTTATCATGTATCAATTGGGATTTGATAGCAGCGTTTAATTTCATAGAATCATAAGTAAGTGAAACGACAAGCGCTCGGGAATAAGATTTCGATTTGGTGAGAATAATAATTAACAAAAATAATGGGATTAATAAACTAATCCCCATACATATAATATTTGTGATGGGTCTCATAATATCGGGAACGAGTGTTAAGCCTATACCTTGAAAGGGGACAATAAAAAAACCATGCATCGTAAGGAAGGTCAATAATCCAAAGCCCAGAATGAGATATGACCCATGTACCCATTCAAATGGACGCCTATAATCATCAATAATATGTGTTAATTCAATAGGTCGATATTTCAAATCATTAACTATTCCGTTAATCAGAATAATTAAAAAGGACAATAGTGAGATTACAATAAAATAAGGGTTGAGTAAGAGTAAACCCAATTCAAATAAGATAATAATCCCAATGGAGGCAAATCCTAAAAATAAACGAATATTTTTCGCGTTGTGGAGAAAAATAAATGGTGAAAATAATTTAAAAATCGCGTAAGCAATGAAATAAGTTATTATAATTAGAGGGTAAATCATACATACAATGAAAATGGAAAAGATTAAATCGAAACCTATAGCAAACGATAAAATTAGAATTGGAATCAGATAAAAAATAACCCCAAATAAGAAAACTGCTTCTGTTTTTCCCTTTACTTTTGCAACTAACCAACGAACTATAGAACGTAACACTTTATGATGAGGGGTTTCGGCCTGATTCTCTTTCTCACATAAGAAATATAACTCGCCTAAGGGATATGCAATGACCACAAATAATCCCCCATAGAAAAAAAAGTAGGAAGAAATTTCAGGTAAATCTGTAGTTTCAATGGCCCAAGAATAAATGAGCAAAGCTATTATATTAATGCCTAAGCTTAAAATTATACTGAAAAAAATGCTATTTTTTAAAGAACTGACCGTTAAATGTTCTGCTCGGTATTGCATCGCTCGGCTTTTTTTAATCTCCGTAGTAGACATTATTTCTTCAATCGAAGTATAGAATTTACGATAGATAAGATATCCTAGAATGATCCCACCGAAAAAACTTATTAAAAAAAAGATATCAATGGGGTCCATGCTGAGGAATACTCCAGGTCTATGTCCTTTATTCCATTAGACTTTCAAGCCATGGTTCAAGTTCAGTTGGTGTTTCCATTGAGAGTTTTTCTTTAACTGAGGGGTCTCCGTGTATAGCTGATAAAATTATCGTTTTTCCCTCAAGATATATTGGCAATGCACTGAAATATTGTCCATCGAACTCGAGAAGAACTTGTTCATCTTCCATCACAAGCATTTGGAGATTTTGAATGGTTAGAGCATTAATCAGTTCACGGATCTCATCGCTTTGTACATACTCTCCTACTCGAACTCCTGATAGATCAAAGAGTACTAAGTTATCCAACCCGGTTACTCTTGCGTGTTTTTCAAGGATTTGATTTATTGTATCTTGGACATCAACATTTGCGAAGATGCGAATAAGTTCTGTAAATCCATTGAATACCGTTAGATCGTTGTAAACTGAAGAATTTCTTAGTTGGAATGTAATATTTGCATCGGTCAAATTCTTTGACACAAGTTTTGTTAAATCTTTAATGAATACTTGGTACTTAGGTTCCATTTCAAGTTCTGGGTCGTATTTATGGAAAAGGATCATAAAGTACGGATTTTCTTTCAGATAATGAAATATCTTAACAATCCTTTCCAAATACTCCATCGATTCATCAAATCGTTCTTCATCCTGAATATCAATGACATACATCACGGCGCTACAATCAAAGAAAAATCGTTCAGGTTCCTTAAGATATACCTTTCTATATTGCTGCTGTCCTCCCAAATCCCAAAGCATCACATTAACATTTGATACTTTTAACCTATCTTGAACTGCACCCTTGGTTGGTAGAAGATCTTTCAACATTTGTCCAAATTGTTGGAGATTTCCTCGATATTTTATAGTAAGTGTTTTTGAAATAGCTGTCTTACCTGCATTATCAATTCCCAACAACATTACTTTTTTAGCGATCTCACCACGATACTTCTCTGCCCTCATTATGAGCTTGGCAATTGTCATCCATTCCTCTAACAAAGATGGATCTAAATCGTTGGCTTCTGCAAATTGAAGTGAATCCTCTTGTTTTATTTTTGCTAAATCCTTAATTTTGCTGATTTTTAAACCACTTTTTAAAAGGTCCGCGTTATCCTCGATTCCTTTTATAATTGCAATGTCCATATCCTTTAGTTCTTTAATTTTCTTTGGTCGAATAAGATCTGGAACGAGGAGGGAGTAGATCTTTTCATGAAACTTCTTTATGTTCATCATTTTGAAGGCTTCCTTTTTTTTCTTTTACTTTTTTATAAATTCTCTCTACTTTGTTTTAAGTAGCAAATCTTTCCTTTCTATAGTTTTTATCCTTATCAATAGATCTTAAATCTGATTAAATAATTTTTGATATTTAAGTCTTTTTTAATTCGTATTTGGCGAAAGAAAAGAAAATCTGACGAATTTTCAGTTCCGTAAAGTCAAATATAATTGAAATTTGGCAATATAAAGCATTTCTTTAAAGAAATTTTGAATTCTTGGTTAATCTCTTAGCTTTGTAATAAAACACAATTTTCCTCTGATTTCACACTTTTTGAAAGAAATTTACAAGCAACTTTTCAAACTCTTTTTCATTTTTCACCTGAGCTGATTCAGTAAAATGTCCCTCCGTAATTTTAGGATCGTTGGTGTATTTAATCAAAAAGAGACTCTGGCTTCCAACTTTCACTGGATTAAATGTGAGTAAATCTCCATTCATATGAAGAATTACCGGTTTCTGGGATACCGCGAAGAGATTTCGAAGTTCATCAAGATATTGATTCATGATTTTAGCGCTTATATCATCTTTTGAGAACTCCCCAATCACAATATCATCTTCATTCATTAAAAGGACCGAATTGGCTCCATAATGTTCGGCCCATTCTTCTAAATACTCAATTATCCTTTGAACGTTCTTATCTGACAATGCTCGAATCCCAGAGGAAAATGCGGCAATGATAGACCACCTTTCAAAAATCGAGGTATTAAAGAATGCAATATTGAAATCAGGCGCGATTTTAGTAACTTTTTTATGGAGATCTTTCGTAAATAACTTAACATTCGTGGTATGCTTTATATCCGGGTCAATCTTATGGAAAAATACGATTATACTTGGATTTTGGTTAGTTTCTCGAAAAACCGTGATGATATTCTCCAAATATTCTAAGACACTATCAAATCGCATTTCATCTTGGATATCAATTATGAAGTACAAAAGGCTTAAATCCGAAAAAATAAATTCTTTCCGATCGAAATACTGAGAGAGATATTGTTTCTGACCACCCAAATCCCATAGAACAAACTCAAGCTCTAATATTTTCGATTTACTTCGTTCAATACCTTTTGTTGGTTTTAACTTATTTAAGAAACTATAATTTTTCTTTAATACATGTAGAATTGATGTCTTCCCCGCGTTATCGATGCCACAGAATAATATTTTCTTCATTTCACTCATGGAATTCGCTTCCCCATTAGTCTTCATAAAATTTTATTACTGTTAAATAAATAGCTTATTGTAATTTATTTTATTACTAATAATATTCGTGTTTATGCAATAACATTTAAGAATTTGATGGAGAAAAGAATGGGTCCAGAAAACAAGGATTACAAAGAATTAAACGAACTTGAAAAAGAAGCTGGAGATTTACTTAAAGAACTCGCCCAACTAACAGGGGTAACGCGTGAAACTCCAACTCAACCCAATTATTTAAATGTAATCAGAGACATGCAGAATAAAATGAGGGCGAACATACTTCAAGGAATTCAAAAAACGGATAGAGATCTTTTTTTGAAAGGTTTAGAATTCTATGAAAAGAATTACGCCATTCTTGAATCTACCGGTGATAAACGAGTTTGTGAGGATTATCAGTATGAGATGATCCAATTCCTTACGGATCTCATTGTTGAGTTTAAGCGGGAAATTAGCAATCCCACGCATCGATATTTCATAATTCTATCGCTCCAATTCGTGGCAAAAATTTATGAGGACGCCAACAACTTTGCGCGTGCAATTGAAATTCGTTTGACCATTAGTAATATCTTAAATTCTTGGGCCGCAGCTCTTGAATACGCTGCGAATGTACTCAATTATCTATTAAACGACGAAATCGATAAGGCCCGCAAATCTTTAGGACGATTTGACTCATTGGAATCCAAAGTGTACCTATTGGATAATAATATCATCGAACAGAGCATGCAAAGTAAACGTATTCTCAATCTCAAAGAATTTTGTGAAAATGTGATCGCGGGAATTGAAAAAGATCTACCGATTTTTTTTGAAGATGCAAAAGAGCTGCTAGCTGAGTTAAATCTTCAAGAAAATCACGCTTTTAATAGAGTCGTTGAATTATTTGTTCTCGTCAAGGACAAATTTGAACGAACCAGAAAAGTTGAGGCTGGAATTCCCTTGGAGCCCATTACAACTACATCTTCAGATCCACAACTGATAACGAATCTTAAAAATTTAGTTTTAGAAAGTATTCAGTCACAGCAAGGACCTAAAAGCACAGCGCCTTCAGGTGGTACTTTTGATACTTCCTCGATAGTTACTGAACTAAAACAATTTATATCAAGCAGCATTAAAGATCTCAGCCAAGAAATCATACAAAATGTGAGTAAATTCACAATGGCTACATCACAAACTCCGCGGGCTCGTTCTTCTCACACATTCGACGAAAATATTCCTGAAATTAAAATCGCAGATCGAACCGATCCCGATGAAAAGCCGAAACGTCCGAAGCTCTCAGATGTGCTTGATTCTATAGTAGTTTCAGAATAGACAATTTTCTAGCATCGAAATGTTCATTAGTGTATTCGATAAGTTTTTTAATTCATAGATTCAAATGAATAAAATGTCTTATAAATGCTAAATAAATCATCTTAATTGGATTCTATGATAAGGGAATGTCTGTGAATCAGAATTTGATGAGAAATTTGGCTCTAGGAAGCTAATCAAATATTTATAAATGAATCAGAATTAAGGATTGAATTAAAATGCTTAACGTAAGGTTTGCAAGCGAATCAGACCCTGAAACTGACGTAACACTATCCTTTTTCGCTGCAGATAGATTAATTGGAGAGGTAGTCTTCTCTGAGAGATTTTTATTCGATGTTGGACAAATGATCCAAAAGAAGAGTGCGTATCATCTTAATGAGACCCTCAGAAATGTGAGATTGCCTTCAGGTCAAGGAGTTGAAGGGCAATTTTTGTTTATCGTTGCAAAATCTCTCAAGGAAAACTTAGACTTTGGAGTGTTATTTAATCGATTAGACAGTGGCGGATACCATATTATTGGATTATGGCCCCGCGATTTTGCAGAAATCTGTAAGCAAGACAACGAAGTTTTTGAGTTCTTAATGTTCCGGTTAATAAATACCCCCGAATTTTTTGGTAAAGTTACCATGTATCAATCGGCGGAAATGCCAAAACCTAGGATGGAAGTTAAACCTCCCGAAGTCGAAATCAGACCTCCTGCAGTTCCCGCAAAGACACCCTTTGCCGCCCCAACATCTGCAGCCCCTGCCGCCGCAGCTGAAGTGAAAGCTGCTGTAAAACCTGCTGGTGTCGAAGTTAAACCAACTCCTGCAGCAGCGGCACCCCCTGCTGCTCCTGCAGCTGAAGCACCCCCCGATTTATTGGCTGGTCGATGTCCCTTCTGTAAAGCTCCTATACCCGAACCCCGCCTTAAAGTTTTACAACGTGGAAGTAATACTTTTTGTCCGAAGTGCTTGAAAATCTTAAAAGGGTTTTCGGCAGCAGTACCTATTACACCCGTTGAAAAAGAAGGCGATACTAAAAAAGAGATGGCAGATTTAGTTAAACAATCGGAACAAGCCGTTAAAGCTGGGAATTTCGATAAAGCAGCATCAGATTATCGTAGGGCTTCAGGGAAGGCAAAATTGATTCAGGATAAGAGGTACGCATCGGAGCTTGAACAAAAAGCAGAAGCCGCAATGACACAGGACCGAAAAGGTAAAATTGATCAAATTATGAAGAGTGCTGATGACTTCTTTAGACAAAAATCCTACGATGATGCTATAAAAGAATATAAAATTGCCATCGATCTCGCTAAAAAAATTAAAGACAATGAACTGCTTAAAAGCATTAACACACGTATTCGTAAATGTGCAGAACTAATCGTCACCGAAAAAATTGAAGGCTTCATTAATGCTGCAGATCAGTTAATAAAAGAGGAGAACTATCAAGGCGCAAAACAAAATAACGCAAAGGCTCTAGAGTTAGAAGAAAAGCTCGGTGAGAAAGACATCATCGCAGATTTAAAACAGAAGATAACTGATTGTGACACTATTCCACTGAAGAAGAAACTTAAAGAAGCTTCTTCAAAAGCTGAAAAACAATTCAAAATCGACAAATTCGAAGAAGCTATCCAATATTACCAAGAAGCTGCGAGTTATGCAAGTCAACTCAATGATGGAGAAGCACAAGGCTTTTTCCAGCAAAAAATTGTTGAATGTAGAACAACTCCACTGCGTCGAAACGCGGAAGAAGCTATTAGAACCGGAGACTCTCAATTACAAGCACAGGATTTCAATGCGGCAGCTAATTCGTATAGAAATGCTTTAAATATGGCTAAAGAACTAGCAGACAGTAATCTCTCTCAAAAAATTGAACAGAAAATTACTCAATGTGCAGCTGGTGAGTCAGGAGTAAAATTACAAGCTTTACTGCAAGAGGCCAATAATGCCTTTTCTCAAAAAGATTACGCAACTGCAACAGGACGATATCAGGAAGCTATTCGTATTGCAAAAGAAATTGGTGATTCGGATTCGGTGCGAAGTTCTGAGGGAAAAATTAAGGAATGTGACGTAAGGGGTAAAATAGACGAAACACTTCAAAAGGCTGAAACTAACTACCAAAGTCAAAATTATGAATTGGCACTCAGCTTATATCAGGATTTAAGCAAATTAGCGACGAGTATTAATGATACACAAATCAATAGCAATGCTGTTGCAAAAATCGAGGAAATTCAAAAGAGTATTCTATCACAAAAATTAGCAGAAGCAACTAGTAAAGCAGATATCCTCATGTCAGAACAAAAATACGCAGATGCTAAACAAAAACTTCAACAAGCCCAAACACTGGCTAATCAGCTGAACGATGCCACAAAAATAGAAGAAGTGGGATCAAAAATTTCACAATGCGATTCTGCTATAAAAGCTGCGGAAGATGCCGCTAAAGCAGCTGCAGCAGCTGCCGCCGCACCAGCACCCGCCCCTGCCCCCGCTGCACCAGCACCCGAAGTAAAAGAGGAGAAAAAAGCTATCGAACCTAGTGGATTTTTATGTCCTTTCTGTGACTACCCACTTACAGAACGTGTTGTTAAAAATTTAAAGAAAGGCTTCAATGATAATTGCCCAAATTGCGGAAGAACCCTTGGAAGATTAGCTCTGAACCTCTAATTCTTTCTTTTAATTTTTTTTTTTCTGTTTAAATCCCGATTTTAAATGAAAATATAAAAATAGTAATCTAATTTTCTATAATAGTAATTGAGTATAGATTTAATTGTGGGTTAACTGATGGTTCGTAAAGAAATTGTTGATTGGGATAAGGTCAAAGCAGACCCCGAGAAAGACTGGAAAGTTGTTGGTCAATTATTAATCGATAATCGAAATAAGGTCGAAGCACTTGAAAGAGAATTAGAGGAATCAGAAAATTCTCAAAAAAGATTGAGAGCCGATCTAGAAGAAGCTAAATCGAAAGTTGAAGAACTCGAAAGTAATACTGAAAAACTGACCGCGCTAGAAAAATCGATGGAAAAAATTCAATCCGAAAAGCAGGAAACTTCAGATCAGCTGAAGAACAAAGTAACCGAATATGAATCGAAAATTGAGAAATTAACTGAAGAAAATAAAGGTAAACTCCAAAAAATGAAAGAGTATTATGATCAAAAACTTGAAATGTTGTCAAGTGACCTACAAGATAAAGCTCAATCGTTACAGCTTGTTGAAGAGCATCTAGAACATACATCAACTCACCAGGATACATTATCCGGAACGGTCGAACAAAAAAACAAAGAAATTGAAGAGCTCAACAACATAATCGCGGAAAAAAATAAGGAAATCACTGAATTTAATACCATTATTGAAGAAAAAAATAACATGATTGCACGTATCTCCGGCGAAATCAAGGAGAAAAAGGAAGAATCAATGGAGTTACTTCAAAAAATAAAGGATCGCGATTCCAAAATTGAAGACTTAAGCAGAAAAGTCGAGACTGTGAGCATAACACCTCCTGCAACACCTATCTCCGCACTAGTGACTCCTCCTGCACCTTCCCCCGCTCCTAAACCAGCTCCCACCCTTACTTCCTCAACCCCCAAGAGACCTGCCCTTGTTAGGACAACCCCCAAGCCAGATACATCTGCTCCTTCCATAACTGCCGATGTAGAATGGAGAGAATCTGGGGAAATCCTGAAAGTTATAATGATAGATGGTGATGAAATCACGGAAGCTGAAGGATTAGCTCCCAATCAAGTTGGCATTATCCTTGATAAGGAAAATGGAACAATATGGGTCTGGAAGGGATCAAGTGCAAGCCGAATTAACGCCATTAGGGCAAGTACTAAGGCGCCTTCAATTCGGTCGGGATATAGGCTCTACGATTGGAAGGTAGAATTCATCGATGAAGGCGAAGAACCTGAGTTTTTCCCGGAAAATGTAATTACAAAATAAATTTCTCTATTGATTAAATTTTTTATCTAGTAATCAAAATAATTAGAAGGTTCATTTTCCGATATAAAAAGATAAGAGATAGAAATATACGCTAAACTCGTTACGATAAGCCTAACACATCTTGCATTGAATAAATTCGCCCAAGTTCCCCTTCTTCATTAAGGAATTTGATTGCCACTATGGTTCCTGCCGCAAAACATTGTCGGCTGTGTGCGCGATGCGTGACCTCAATCCGTTCTCCTGGTCCTGCATATAAAATAGTATGTTCCCCTACAATATCCCCGGCTCGAAGTGCATGGATACCAATCTCCTCTGCACCGATTTTACGTGGATTGAAACCTTTTGCCCTCCCGAATTTTCCGACCTCGTCAATGTTCTTATTCACGGCAGCGGCAATTATTTGAGCTAATTTCATAGCCGTTCCACTAGGGACGTCTTTCTTCCGGTGATGATGGGTTTCAGTTATTTCTATGTCATAAGTAGATAAGAGCTTTGTTAACTGGTCCGATAGTTTGAAAAGAATATTAACACCTAATGACATATTAGGTGAAATTACTGCAGAAATCCCATTTTTATTGAGCAATTCTTGAAAATTTGTGAAGAAATCTGCTGATAAAGCTGTTGTACCAATAACTGACTTTATTTTATTCGCCGCAACGATTAGACAATTCTTTTCTGCAGCTTTTGCAAGGGTAAAATCCACATAAACATCCGGACTCGTATTTTTGAGAATGGTTTCTATGTCTTCTGAGCTAGATATAGGAACTCCTATTGAATCAACTCCATAATAAGAGCCTATATCTTTCCCTTTGTTCGGGGAATCTGGAATGGTAAAACCCGCAACTATCTCAAGCTCCGGGTCTTCCAACACATTCTTCGTTACCAATCCTCCCATATTTCCATCAACGCCAGCTAGTGCGACTTTTATCATACCAGACACTCCTCCAAAATTAACTTATAAAAGCTTCAAATCTTTTAAGACCTTCCGAATTTTCTCCGTGCTTTCAGCTGTCGTTTCAACCAAAGGTGATCTTAAATACCAGTTATCAATTCCTGCCAAATTCATCAGATTTGCTGCTCTCTTACATGGGCCCGGATTTGTTTCTACAAATAGTACCTTAAACAATGGTAGCAGTTTATAATGTTGTTCTCGTGCTTTGTCATAATTACCTTTGACTACATTTGTCATAAACTCAGAAACCAGTTTGGGCGCAACATTCGCTGCAACACTTATTACTCCTTTCCCACCCAGAGCACAAATTGTAAATGACAGAGAATCATCTCCCGATACAACAACGAAATTAGATGGTGCTCCTGCTATAATATTCATAATCTGCCCGACGTTTCCAGAAGCTTCTTTAACTGATATGACATTTTTATGCTTTGCCAGCTCTAATGTAGTCGCTGCTTCCATATTTCTTCCAGTTCGTGAAGGTACATTATATAATACAATTGGAATGTTAGTTTCATTCGCAAGCGTTGTAAAATGATGTATGAGACCTCTTTGAGTAGGTTTGTTGTAATAGGGGGTAATAATTAAGGCGGCATCCGCTCCTGCATTCTCTGCATATTTTGTTAAATCAAGTGCCTCATGCGTAGCGTTTGACCCGGTACCCGCCACCACTGGAACACGACCATTGGCTTGATCAATAACTATGTCAATCATTTTCTTATGTTCCTCATGTGTCATGGTTGCAGACTCGCCAGTCGTCCCACAAGGTACCAAACCATGCGTACCTTGCTCTATTTGAAAATCAACAAACTTTCTTACGGCGTTTTCATCTATTTTACTATCTTTATTCATTGGCGTAATTAATGCCACAAAACTTCCTTCTAATTTTAGCATTTTCAGTTCGCTCCTAATTTAAACATTTGCTATAAAAAGATCTGCTCAAAATAAAAAGATTGTGACTAAAATCTGACGAACTTCACTGTTTTTGTCTAATTTTTAACAACTTTTTTCCCTGAAGGTTTACATATTATATAGAAGAGCTAAATGTGATAATAAAATAATTAAAAAACTAAATCAAATAGGGCTTATAAAAAGAAATTTACTTTGTGTGAAAAGCTATGGGTAAAGCTGCGGGTCGAACTGCTAATATAACCAAAATCGTTGAGAACTTGCTGGACACTTGGCCATATATTCATGATTTATTCAAAATAGACGCTGCAAATTATTCAGGAATTGCCAGAAGTTTAGCTCATAAGGTTGAAAAAGAGGCTGGAGCTCCTGTAAAACTTAATGCTATCATAGCAGCCATTCAGCGCTATGCCCAGAAGATTAAAGGTATACCTCTCGCTAATCAAATCCTCGAAATTATTGCTAACTTTCATTTGACACTGAAGAACGATATAGTTAGTATCACCTTAAAACGCGTTGAGCGCAGTTATAATTTGATTCTTGAGTCTTATAAAAAAATCAATTGGGAAAGTGGGGAACGGATTCTAATATTTCAATCCGAAGGTGAGATCAGCTGCCTTTTGGATAAAGTTAATGCCGATTATTTGCTTTCTAATGGAAAATCAGATCTTGAAAATATTGAAGAAAATCTCTCTATTCTTATTATTAAGACTCCTCCTGAAATGGTTGAAGTACCCGGTGTGCTTTATTATTTAACAGGACTCATTTCTCGTGCTAATATCACTCTCATAGACTTTGTTACAACCTATCGCGAAATTATTTTTGTTGTCCATGACAAAGATGCTTCTAAAACCTTTGAAATCTTAGATGAAAGTATTACAACTAGTCGGAAAACAAAAAAAGATTAGAATAAACTTTTCATCTCAACTGTTTGATTTCGTTCGGGTCCAATTGAAGCGATAATAACTGGTACATCTAGGTATGCTTCAATCTTTTGAATATATTTCACCATCGTTTCAGGGAGAGCTTGAGATCCCTCTTTAGCAATTTGGGTCCATTTATCATTGGGATAGTCAGGCCACCCGGTCATCTCGATGTATTTTGGTTGCACTTTTTCTAAAAGATAGGGTTCAGTTGGCATACTCGGCAGTTCTTTACCATCTAATTCATAACCAGTACAAATTTTTATTTTATCTAATCCCCCAAGGATATCAAGTTTCGTTAAGACAATACCATTGAAGTTATTGATTAGACACGCGTATTTTACTGCGAATAAATCTAGCCAGCCAACTCGCCGAGGACGACCAGTTGTTGTCCCATATTCATGACCTTTCTCCCTGATGCGATCTCCAGTTTCATCGAACAACTCCGTAACTACAGGTCCTATCCCTACCCTACTAAGATACGCTTTAACTATTCCAATGATTTTTGTAATTTTCGTAGGTGCAACCCCAGTTCCTGTGCATGCACCACCCACATTTGTATTGGAACTGGTTCCATAAGGATATACTCCTAAGTCAATCCCGAGCAGCGCACCTTGAGCCCCCTCAAATAATACCCATTTATTTGCATCTAAGGCTTGGTTGAGATAAAGAACCGTATCTGTGATATATCCTTTCATCTTCTGCCCATATTGGAGATATTCTGATAAGATTGCATCTTTCTTGAAGGTTTTTTCCCCAAACAATTCAAGGATTTCATTTTTCATTTTTAATAATAAGTCTAATTTCTGTTCTAGTATTTCTTGGTGGAGTAAATCATTCACTCTTATACCATATCGCGCAATTTTATCTGTATATACTGGACCAATCCCGCGCTTGGTCGTGCCGGCCGCAGCTTTCCCCTTTAATCTTTCTTCTACTTCATCCCATACACGATGAAAGGGTAAAATCACATGTGCTAAGTTACTAATTTTTAATTGTGGCTTGATTCCGTTCTTTTCCAATTCAGCTACTTCTTTTAATAGAACCGCGGGATCGATAACGACCCCATTTCCAATTATTATTTCTTTACCTTGAATAGAACCACTGGGGAGTAGATGAAATTTGAAGACTTTATCACCCACAACTACGGTATGCCCTGCGTTATTTCCCCCTTGAAAGCGCACTACAAGATCTGCCTTCGACGCATAATAATCCGTAATTTTCCCCTTTCCCTCATCACCCCATTGCGCACCAATAATAACAATTCCAACCAATGAGAATCATCTTCAAAACAGTCGTTAAACGGTGAAAAACTTCCGAACCTTAAAAGTGGGAAATACTCTCTATCAAATTAAACATGTCGAGTCACATTCACCATCTTTCTTTTTTCATGCATAACTTATGTAGTTTTGCCTGAACTCCATTAAATTGGATTTTAGTATAAATCTAATAATAGGTTAAAAATCACGGGATTATTTGGAAACTTTTAATTCATTAAATGGAATGGAGTTATTTCACCTTACCAAATTCATGATCGCAATTCATCTACTTTTTTATAGAACAGCTCAGCTTTTTTTTTATCGCCAATCTTCTCATAAAGCTTTGTAATCCTGTTATACTCCTTCAATGCTGAAAAATTCTCTTTAGATTTAAGTAAATGTTTTGTAGTTCGCATTCTGTCCCCAATCCCTTCCTTAATCTCCTCTACTTCAGTGCTGGTTAGTTCTGACTTTTCGGATGATTTTTTAATGAAATTCTCAGGAAAATTTCTGGGTTCTCGCACTCCTTGAGAACTAGGTACACTCTATATGACTCTATGATCTCTAAGAAATCTTCATTCAATTACCCCTCCAGAAGTTTTTGTTGCTCGATCAACAATTGCCTTCTCTTTTCAATTTTCTTTGTATTGCTTCGGATAAGCTCTTTTTTGGTTGGTTGCATAGCTTTTTCAATACGCCGATACACCCTACGTAGAGATATGAACGTGATTCCAATTACTCCATTAATGATGCTTACCACTATTATCCATTGTAGATCTAAACCAGCACGTGTAAGTACTAACTCCACTTCTAATGACAAACTAACTGTTTCCCCATCTGAATCAGTAACAGCTATAACTACCTCATATTTACCGGTAGGTAAACCAGTCGTATCAACTGTAACTGAATATGGGGTTGTATTAATTTTATATGTCTGGCCTGAGAAATTAATTTGAATAAATGAAATTTGAAGACTTTGTCACCCACAATCACCGTATATCCTGCATTATTTCCCCCTTGAAAGCGAACTACTAAATCTGCCTTTGATGCATAATAATCCGTGATCAATCCCTTTCCTTCGTCACCCCATTGCGCACCAACTATAACAATTCCAACCACTCTATCCATAAATTTGGACAAACCTAGACAGCTTGTCCTAGCCCGTCGATAGAGGCAACGGGGGGGATTCGACCTGCGCTTGCAGGAGTAAAGCACCTACACGGGCGCTATTGGAATGACGACCACCATGGTAGCCGCAACGGGGATCTGTACAAACAAAGTCATGGTAGGGAATGTTTTTCGCCCGGGTCTGTTTCATGCCTCGTCCTCGCGCGAGATGCTCTGAACATACTTGGCTGGTATAGGGGGACACCACCTGCGTTTCCTGATAGTGCGGCAGAGCCCCTTGCGCTTGGAGGTCCGCTGCCCACTCGGTGAAGCACTCGTATGAGCCTTTCTGCAAGAGCATATACGTGATTTCGATGGGGAGCTGTCCGCGTTTGCCGCGCGTCGTCATACCCTGGATACCGTCCCACGACGCGTATTCCGCCTCCGTCCGGTAGAGCCCATAGAGGTAGATCATGAGAGCTTGCCGTTTAAAATCCACTATAATCCGCTGACGCCGGCGGTGCAAGCAGGACAGCTGTTTCTTCCATATCCCTTGCTGCTTTGGCGTCCCTTTACCCAAGTCCAACTTCCGCTGGACGTTGGGGATCTCAATTTTGCGGATCCGTTCCAACCGGATCCGGGCGGCCTTGAACGATGCCATGAGGGGGGCGAGGTCGAGTTCTTGCGCGGTAGTCGCTAGGGCAAGCATGTGTTCCCCTAAAGGATTCAAGTCCGACCCGAGATATTTCCCCTGTGGAAAAGAATGAGTTCTATAACGGCGATCTAGCGCCTTCAAGAACTGCCCGCGATGTTGAAACGCGCTTGGATCTGGAGCGGTCAAGATGACGTCCACTACAATCTTTAACGTGGGTCCCTGTGGTACATTCAAGCGGAGGTCTTGGACTTGTGCCCCGCGCTCCAAGCATTCTCGGATCTTCGACGTGGCAAAGAGCCGGAACCAAAAGGTGCCTTTTTTATTGCCCTGGATCAGATTACCCACCAGCTGATTGGGGGCGTAGATCGGTAGTCCGAGCCAGATCGGGCGCCCTGCTTTCAATAACTCCGTCGCGTCTGCATTCGAGAGGTAGTCCTTGATGATCCTTTTCTGTTTTATTTTTTTACCCTGCTCTTCTATAACAACATCCTTCGCTTTCGTCTGGTTGGGATACGCCTGCCGCTCCACCACGTACTTGTTGAAGAGGAGATTAGCCGGAAGGTGGGCTTTCTTTCGCATTTTCCCTTTATACGGGCGGGTTACGCAATAGTCCGGCGTAAACACGCTCTGAAACTGACCAGTCGCGCTTGGATAGATTCGCGCGAATGTGAGCGCCACAATACCCCGGAGAGCCGTAAAGAGATGCGTGATTCTCGCACGCTTCATGGGGAGTAACTGCGAGAACAGGCGAGCCACCGTGAAGGTGAACCGATTGCCCGGTAAATAATTCTGAAATAATGAGCTGAATGTCTTCCAATATTTCAAGATTAGTTGAACTTTCTTTAAAAAGGTTTTAGTATTGCTGTGCGCACTGGAGTTGGGTGGTAAGGTCTGCAAGTTCTCTTGGACGCGCTGCAGCAATGTCTCTGCCCCCTGCTTGAACGCACGTCCGCTCACGTCCGTGATATGCACCCCAATCCGTCTCTGGAGAGCACGTGGAAACGAGGGGACGTGACGACGTAACCGCTGGTAGGATGCCCGCAAGCGCTCCTTCAGCACCATACTGAGGTCCAGGGTAGGAATAGGGAGGAGATGCAAGAGCTGCTTCCGCTGCAAGCGGCCAATGACCTTCAGCTCGTCTTCTGACTGGGCATATTTCTGACAATGGGCGGCAAGATCCACCATTAACGTCGTAACCGGCTCGATCTGGAGCGGCGCAGGCAGGGATGGATCGACTTTGCGCCGCCATCCGACCATCGTGTTGCGCACCCACCCGAATTCGACGCCCCATGCCGTGGCAAGATATCTGAGCAACAGGGCAGGCACCGAGTAAAAACTCAAGAGGACGGGCACGTGCTCGGAGAAGTCCGGCGCCCCGTTATTACCTGGAAAGAGGAGCTGCGTGGCGAACTCGACTTTATCCCGCATGGCCCGCCACACTTCCATCATGGTCGTCATCTGGGCCAGCGCCATCTGGGCGAGGTTGCTCCCGGTCCCGAGGTAGATCGACGCCGCCTTGTAGGGGTACCGTTCGAGGTTGTGTTCCGCAATGCGCGAATGTTTCGCCGCAACTTGGATGAGCTCCGTTCGCGTGGTCGGTAATTGGTCGATGTGGGTCTCCGCAAACTGGTTTAAATGAGCCCCGATCATTTTCATGCTCCGGTTCGCCTGGAATTGATAGTCGTGCAGGGAGATTTCTGACGGCAAGGGATTTGCAGGATCGCGGAAGGTGGGGAGGTCGCTCCTGGTGAAATCCAGCACTACCAACCGTGCATTCTGAGATTTTTGCTGGGTGATTGCTGCCTGTACCTCTTGTAATACCTTGTGAAGCTGCACCGGCGTTTGGGATATATAGCTCTTAAGATGGCGTTCGTAGGTTGCTAATACTGTGGCGGGGGCGGCGTGAAGGGTGGCATACCGCTTGAATGCTTCGAAACCCTCCTCAACTGTTGCCGGGAAGGAATCTACCAGGGCAGGCACGCGGATGTACTGCCGCACGGTAAATGCGGTGTTATGCCACTTGAGGAGGAAGCTCAGCACCTGTTGCTCTCGTGTTAAGGTGGTAAAAGGCACCAGCAAGCTCTCAGGCTCCCGCAGCCCGACTTTATAAGCACGAGTGACCGTACACTGAGCCGTATGGGTTGGGCTGGACTTTACCATCCTTGACGCACACCATAACTAGAAATTAATATGAATTCTTTACTACCTAATGCAATGGGGGCCTGCCCTATATAAAGCTGAGAGGGATAGGTGAAAACTGAAGTGTCAGGTTCTGACCATGCGCTCGTGTATTATGTCTTCCGGTACAGGTGATAGAGCTTGCCCATGAAGGAGTAGAGGATCGCGGTCAAGTCAGTGATCAGTTCCGCGTGTGGCGAGGATTCCACAATGGTGGGATGCATTACTTCGAGGCGGACTGCCCAACTGCTGAAAAATTCCCGGAGCACTTGGATTCCAAACCGAGCGAGTCGGTCCCGATAAATCACAACGACCACGTCGAATTTCCCCCTGCTACATCCCGTAAGAGGCGTAGTAATCCTTTCCGGCGAGCATTCCAACCACTGTAGTTCGCGCCTATTGGCTCTTTTTTAAGAAATTTCTTCCAACTTATGTAATTTTTCATAGTTTATTTATTTTATTTTCACAATCACGGCAAGTCTAGGTTACTTGTTATCCTAGTAATTTTGATGCTAATCAAACAAAAATGGAAAGGTATCTTTATTTTTAGTCCTATTTAACAACGTCGTTAAACGGAACCTTCACGTCATTAGAATCATTTTTTGTGCTCTGGAGTTATTTATACATGCCTGACTTTTATTAATGGTTATAGAGCCTCACAATCTGTCTCATAATAACCCAAGTAATTTTTCTGGGGAAAGATATTCAGCCAGATATAAAGCCCAATTTTCTTCCTAGAGTAGTCAACAAGAGATAAATCGCATCGGGTTCTCAGTTGTTCATCCCAATCCTGAAGTATCTCTTTCTTAAAACCTCCAACTTCTTTATATACACTGTATCCTGTATGTAAAGTCTCACTAATTCCTATTATAAAACTATGAACTTGTTTATCTTTCCGCTTTTCGGTGGAGGGATTATGGAGATAGAGGGGATTTCTCTCCCCAATGAAAAGCAGGAAGACGGGATCTTCAGAGGGTTCTATCTCTTTCATCTCTTTTGACGGATGAACTTCAGAGTACATGAGACCATAGAATAAAGATGGAACAAGATAGAATCCTTCTTCCTGAGAGTGATCCGACTCCCCTGGAATATATGTTGGGAGGACTTTTAATTTGGCGACGAATAGAAACTGGGGTTGGGTCCATGGCAGCTGGAATTCTTCACATTTCTTCTGAAGTAAAGTGTCCCATTCTTTTTGTTGTGCCGGTCGTATCGGAAAGTTACACACCTTCCAATCAAACGATTTTCCTTGTATTTTCCCTTGTGTAGTTTGTAGTGTAAATAATTGTAAGCTGGGCGCCACATAAAGAAATACGTATTTATAATCAGCTGAGAGGCGGGTAATAATATTATTTTCTTCCCAATCTTCATTAATCCATTTCAGCTCTTCCGAATCCCCCTCCAAACAGCTAGATTTCGTTGCGCTATATACTTGGGTTCTTAACATGAACGGTGAAGGTTCCTCAGGATGATAGAACGTGTTTAAAAATTTCAGTACCACCTCTTCCCCTTCCTACCTAAATAGAATCCCGTAAAAAGAAATTGCATAATAGGTGAAATCCGTCATTAAGGAAATGTAAGGTTGAGTTCACATTTAAATTCGTGGATTTGAAAAGGGTGCTTTTCTTTTTAGCGCTTTTCTTTTTAGGGTTCAAAATATAACGAATATCTGATAAAGTTTGCATGTCGATGTTGAAGCCATCTATTATTGAGAAGTGCAAGGTATTAAAGGGTTTTTGTAATATATATAAAAGAAAATCCTACAGATAAAATTCGTAACAATAGAAAAAGATTAACAATTGGAGGATAAAGAATTGGTCTCTTCCGACATTTGGTGTTTCTTTTACGGGATAATATACGATTCTGAAGAGGTTGACCTGAATACAGAACCAATATTGGGTCCCTGTCGTTTAGAAGTTTTTCGGCTAGAATATTCTATGATTTTTCTCACCATACCGTCAACTTACCAAATCTTGGATTCTCTCGAAGGCCCAACTCATGTGAAATTTTCCATCCCAGGAACAAACACCACCAAATACCAGAAAGATCTTCAGAAAATATGTAATCAGTTTAAACTGAAGTGGTTAGTGCCTGACTTCGGTATAAAAATGCTTCCTAGGAGCAATTGCATCTTTTATTACGGTATAGACCTTGAGGCTTACGAATTAGCTCCTCAAGTTCCTCACGTAAAACCATCCTATATTCAGTGCCCCTTTTGTGATGGAACAGGTAAACCCACAGAATTTTTCTTACGCGATATTTCCATAGGTTCGGAGTCTGACCAGCCATGTACTATCTGCAAAGGTGCAGGATATTTTTACTTAGAGGAGCAACCCCCGGAATTGAGGGCGCCGATAAAGAAGGAATGGGAGAAGAAGGTAGCGCAATCGGACGAATACCTTCAAGTTCTCCAGAAAGCAATACAGTTGATGGATCGGGATGTTGTTTTCGATTCTAAATTACGAATTCTAGGATATTTTATTGATGAGAAGGAACTTACTTCCACATTACAGCCGAAATGGGATGGGGAGCTCAAGGAAACTTGTGAGCGATACGAATTCCCTTGGAAACAACCCCAATTTCATCTCGAATATTTTGTTTGGTAATCTCTAAGCTCAATTTCCTCTATCTGTTCAATTTTCGCAACCGATAATTCCAATGCCTCTAGAAGATTCCTTCTAAAATATCTATTCCCTATCACTTTCATGTTCAGGTAGTGGTGGCGTCATTGTTCAAGGTTTGCACAAATTCCTGTATAAATTCAATAAGATAAGCTTTCTTTTTAGAGTGTTTGGTATTTTAATCAGTGCTTTTTAGGGGGGATCGATTTTCCCAAATTATAAATTGTGGAACTTGATATTTTTTGAGTTCTATCCCCGCTATATTGCATACTTCTCTGATTTGTTGGTTCCAACCATTAAGTATTTCATTATCAAATCCGCTGATATCAAAGCGACTCTCTCCATAACGAATAGTTTCACTCACTCCTATAAAGAAAGTGTACAAATCTTGCGCTCCGTGCCTCCCCTTAAGGATCATAGTAATAATGGACAATGACGGGTACATCTTCAGAATCTGTAGTAATATCCAGACTTTGAAAGGTATGAAGAAACTCATTAAAAATGAGGCCATAAAAAAAAATTAAAATAAAATTCAAATTTACCTTCTCTTTCGTTCAATTCTATCGCGAATATAAATTGGGGTGGAGTCCATGGGATGCTTAATTGCTCACACTTCTCCTTTAATAAGTTGTCCCAATCCTATTTTTGATTGGATTGAATTGGAAAGTTGCACACCTGCCAGTTTAAAGATCCCCCTCTGTTAAAGGATTGACGGTACAAGTACTACACCAAATGGTCTTACTTATCTTCAACCATTTTTAAATCATCAGTGGAATATACAGGAAATTATTGTTCTAGGCCCCCCTGCTAGATAGCATGGGCAACCAAACATCTTTTTCTGGCTGGATCCCGACCAAGTCAGAACGGTTTCCTCGAGTTTTTCACGATATTTCCGCATTTTCTCTTCCGAATAATACTTTCCCATAAAAAAACCCTTTCGATTAGAAAATTTTTATCAATTGATCAAGATTTTGGGGAAAACTAGTTCAATTTATACGAAATCGAATAAATTTAAAACTAAATATCTAAAAGGTTATTTAAAAATGAGGGATTTGCAATGGATTTTTCATTAACCGAAGAGCAACAAATGTTAGTTAAAATTGTGCGAGAATTTGCGGAACGAAAACTTGCACCCAGAGTTCGTGAATTTGAAGAAAATGGTATTGATTATGATTTGGTAAGAGAATTATATAAATTAGGTCTTATGGGGCTACCCCTTCCCGAAAAGTATGGTGGTGCTGATAGTCCTTTCTTGGATTCCATATTAGTGATGGAGGAATTGGCTAGAATCTGTCCATCCTTTACTATGTCAGCTAATGATACTTGGGCAGGAGCTGTTGTAATTCATGCATTTGGAAAGGTTTCACAAAAAAAGAAATACATTATTCCAAATTTGAAGGGTGAAATGTTTTCATCTTTCGCAACAACCGAATCCGGAGCAGGTAGCGATATTTTTTCAATGAAAACTACAATCATCCCTGATGGCGATGAGTTTATTGTTAATGGTTCAAAGGCATGGATTACCAATGCCAAAGTTGCAGATTATTATATAATCTGGGGTTATACTGATAAAAGTAAACGATCTCGAGGCATAACTACTGCAATTCTAGAAAAAGGAATGGATGGCTTCACATTCGGGAAAAAAGAAGAGTTATGTGGCTTTCGAGCAGGTTATACTGGCTCTTTATTTTTTGATAATGTAAGAATTCCTAAAGCAAACATAATCGGCAAACCCGGTGATGGACTTCTCCACTTGATGACACTTTTGGATTCAGGTAGGGTCGCAATGGCCTCAATTGCCAATGGAATTTCTCAGGCAGCTTTTGATACCGCCTTGGCTTACGTTAAAGATAGGGAACAATTCGGTAAACCAATCGCAGATTTTCAATCAATACGAATGATGCTAGCCGATATGTGGACCGAACTCCAAGCATCCAAATTAATAGCTTATAAGTGCGCTGCCCTCGCAGAAATAAATCCAATGGATGAGGAATTGATTAAACTCGCCTCTTCAGCCAAATATTATGCCAGCGAAACTGCTATGAAAATTACCATTAACGCGCTCCAAATGTGTGGTAGTATGGGATATTCAAAGGAAATGCTGCTTGAGAAGTATTTCCGTGACGCGAAGTTCATGTCCATTGGTGAGGGAACTACACAAATCCAAAAACTAATCCTCGCATCACGACTATTAAACTCAAAAAAGGTCGTTCTTTAATTTTTTTAATTATTTAAATTTCAAGAAACTATCGGTTTGGGTAAGGGTTCCAAATGAAAATAATCGTTTGTATTAAACAAGTTCCTGAATCCGCAGATGTGAAACTCAATACTACAACGTATACTTTAGATCGAAGTAGTGTCAAGGGTGTTATAAACCCGTTCGATGTAAACGCGATTGAAGAAGCTGTTCGAATTAAAGAAAAATTCGAAGAGGTTGAAATTCACGTTATCACAATGGGTCCACCGTCCGCTGAGGGCGCTTTAAAAGATGCCCTAACCTTTGGATTAGATGCCGCGTATATTTTAACTGATAAAGCTTTTGCTGGAGCAGATACACTCGCAACCGCTTACACATTAGCAACTGCCATTAAGCAAATTGGCGATTTTGATTTAATTCTATGCGGCAAACAAGCTATCGATGGCGATACTGCACAGGTCGGTCCTGGGATTGCGGAGATTCTGAATATTTCTCAAATTACAAATGTCCAAAAGATCGAAATTCAAGAAAATAAAAAAAATGCTATTGTTGAAAGTGAAATTGAAGGTGGATTTAAACGTATTGAAGTTAAATTACCCGCCCTGTTTACAGTTACTAAGGATATTAACGTTCCTCGAATACCAAGCTTCAAAGACGCCCGCCGAGCTCTAAAAATTCCCATTGCTAAATGGGCCGCTAAAGATTTAGCGCATATTGAAGCAAAAAGAATTGGAATGGATGGTTCTCCGACGACTGTGGTTAAAGTTGAAATCCCCCACATTAAGAAAGATACTGTCTTTTTGACAGGAGAACCGGAACAAATTGCATCTGACTTAATTCAGCAATTACATGAAAAACATCTAATATGAGCCGTGATATTAATGAGTATTGAAATCGATAAGGAAAAATGCTCTGGATGTGGTAAATGTTATGAAATCTGTCCGAGTAATGCAATCGATATAGATGAGAATGATCTCGCTTTTGTTACCGAAGAATGTACCGCTTGCGGTATGTGCGTCGATGAATGCGATCAAGGTGCAATTAAACTCCGAAAGGATACTAAACTGATTGCTGTCGATTTAAATGATTACAAAGGGGTTTGGATCTTTGTTGAGCAACATGAGACTAAAATTCCTAATGTTGTTTTTGAATTATTAGGTATCGGGAAAGCTTTAGCATTAAAATTGAATGTGGCGTTATCTGCCATTTTATTGGGGGCGGATGTTAAAGAAATAGCAGAATTATTATTCCATTATGGCGCCGATAAGGTCTATCTTGTTGAAGATCAGCAATTAAAGACTTATCGAACTATATCCTACACCGATGTTTTAGAAAAACTTGCTCTCAAATACAAACCAGAGATTATTTTATTTGGCGCTACAAGTCTCGGGCGTGACCTAGCTCCAAGACTGCAAATCCGTTTAAAAACCGGATTAACTGCCGATTGTACAGGACTTGAAATTGAGAACGGGGGTTTGATTCAAACGCGTCCCGCATATGGCGGGAATATCATTGCCACCATTAAAACTTCAAATCATAGACCTCAAATGGCAACCGTCCGTCCAAAAGTTTTTCAGATGCCCGAGAAGGATTCTACAAGGTCGGGGGCATTAATTGAGGAAAAGATTGAACTGAAGGAAACTGATAAATGGACTCGCGTTTTAAAAATAGTGAAGGAAGCTAAAAAAACGGCAAACCTCGAAGAAGCTCAAATTATAATATCTGGCGGTAGGGGTTTAGGAAAACCTGAGAATTTCAAATTGATTGAGGAATTTGCTGAATGTCTCGATGCGTGTGTTGGCGCCTCACGAGAAGTCGTCGATGCAGGCTGGATTCCCCATTATCATCAAGTAGGGCAGACTGGCAAAGTGGTTCAACCCAAACTTTACATTGCCTGTGGTATTAGTGGCGCCATTCAACACCTCATAGGCATGAAATCTTCCGACTTCATCATTGCAATTAACAAAGACCCTGATGCTGCAATCTTCAAAGTTGCAGACATCGGAATAGTTGGTGATTTGTTCGAAATAATTCCAAATTTAATAAAAAAACTCAAATAATATACAGAAATATTGACTCTTTATTATCAACCCTGAGAGAGTAAATGATGACTACCTAGTTTTTTAAAAAATTGTTAGGAGTTTCCATAATTAATGTCGTTAAACAAAACTTTCACGTCATTCGAATCTCGATCAAACTTCAAAATTCTAACAACTTTTTTAATGATCCATCCTAAAAATAAGTGAACGCTAATTAAAGCATCTGATTCCAGAATAGTATAAGTGATTGAAATTGACTAAAGACGAAATAAGGGATGAAATTATAGATTTGGACATTAAGAAGAAGTGTTCTGTTTGTAGTAAAGAAATATTACAAGGTCAATTTTATATTAGAGATATTATAACAAATGATATTATATGTTCTAATTGCGATGATGGTAATATTCCCATAAAAGGAGAAAATCTCGTTTCTATCGATTAATTACATTGAATTACTTACAAATTTGGCTCTAACTATGTTCTTATTTCGTAGAATAAAGACCAAGGATATACAATTTAGATTAGTAACAGGAAATAAAACTTTTGACGAATTGGCTCCACGAGGTTCATTGGAAAATTACATTAATAGTGACTCTCTAAAAAGAGGAGCTTTCCTAACATACATCTTATTAGAAGCGCAAGGACCAACTTATCATTTACTAGGTCTTCTTAGATACCGTAATGGTACTAAAGAAGAGTTTATAGAAGATTTAGACAATATTCACACCGCAGATGATATTAGAGTTAATATAAATTCACTCTTATCCCTAAACAAGTATGAGATAATCTATCTAAGCCGAATTGGTGTATCTCAAGAATTTCAGGAAATGCGCATAAGTCAAATAATAAGCAACTTCTTTGAATTCCTAATTCAGAGGATGAAGAAGGATGTGATTATCTACACTAAAATTCTTGAAAATTTAACAAATATTATCGGGTCTCAATACCGAATTGTAGGTAAAGGGATTGATAAAAACTGGGGAAACTACTTTTTAGTTAGCAAAATAATAGAATATTATCCTAAAGTAAAAAACAATATTAATATATGATAATTATCCTCGAACTTAGAAAATTCTTTTTACAATTCATCTCCTCTTCTTCATTACTCAATTTAGTTAAACTCAACGAAATCAACTTCTCAATAATTTTGGTAGACTAGTTCTCTTTATGCCCACATCAAAAAGACAGCAAAAAAGATCCTTGGAAAGGATCTAACGGAAATGACTCCTTCTCTTTAAATTATTAACGACACAAAGAGGATCTTTCCTAAGTGCTGAATAGAAATAAATGAGAATAATATAAATATCAATAAAACTTCAAATACGCATTTCTTCCGTCGTGCTATCATGTTAATTCCCTTGTTGAGAGTATAGTCGCCCTCCTTAAGATTTAAATCCTTTGCTTTCTTTTAATTTAAAAATTATCTATTGAGATACAAGTGGAGTGTGGCCTTAAGGTTTTTAGGGATGTCTGAGCTAAAGAAAGAGTTATTCGAAGATCTAAAACAATCACCATATCCACATTATGATCTCAGGAATAAGAGATCAATAATCATGCATTTGCTCCGGCACCTTCGTCCGGATATGAGTAAAGCTAGAATTGAAAACTATCTTCCACTTTTAGATGAGGGGGACCGCCTTCCTCGTCTACAAAATCCTCGATTTTCCATTTATGCACCGGAGGTATTATATTTATTAGCCATCCCACGGACATACTCCAAACCCTCTGAGTATGAACAGCAGGAGAAATTTTTTTTCATCCATACACCTGAAATTCAGCTTCCGAGCAATCAGGCACCCTATAGCGGAATTTCCTATCTTTCCAAAGAGAAAAAGCGGTACCCAGACCATAAAGATTGGAAAATGATTGAGTCAGATTTTGATCTTTTCGCAGAACTCTCGATTATCATAGAGATGCCAATGATCAGAGGATCTGAAAAGATGTATACAGCACTCACCGAAACCATGATAGAGAAGATTGTTGTATTTTATAAACGCCTCAGAAAAATTGGGCGGGCGCTCCCCCAGAAAAAGCGGAAGATTTTAAGTATCAGACCG
>JAEOSY010000119.1 GCA_016840125.1 Candidatus Helarchaeota archaeon
CTCGCAACAAGCCTTTCTTATAAATCAAATTTCCAGAATCATCACAAATCATTGTTAATGTTCCCGTTGAATGGTGGAGGACTGAGAAAATAATTTTCATCCCATAAATCCAAAGAAAAATATCAATGAACGTACCCATGGGAAGAATATAATAAATTAGAAAACCCATCCCAACAAACAGAAGACCTATCCCTAGCATTAGATAATCATTCATTCTATAAGATTGTGCATTTTCTTTAGTCGTAGAGGGTAATTGAAGTATTTCTCTAACTTTATCCATATCTAATTTGGTCACGATTGCGAAAAATCTCCCATTTACAGTTTCAAGGACAATTTCTTTGCGTGTTAAGAAGACAAAAAGTGTTATTAATACCATCACAGTTAATCCAGAGGCAATCATCACTGCACCATACAACTCATTCAATTGATGAAGTCCACTTTCTAGTGTAAAGTAAATATAAACAAGCCACAATCCAAAAATGGCATATTTGAAACGGTTCCGTGTATCCCCTAGCTTGATGGTTTGTATTTCCTCCAATTTTACACATTGGGTATGGCGAAAGAGAAATTTTTCCTCTAAGCAAATAACTCCCTCGGCGTTACTTAGTGAAAATTTAAAGGAATTGATCAGGGTATGAAGGAGGATACCTAACCCAAAGAGGGCGGGTGGAATGCCTGTGGTTACCCAATACGGTAATGGGAATAAAACTCCTGCTTGATGCGCAGAATCTATCAAAAGTATATTAGCTGCTCCCACTAAAAGGAAAACCACTCCGATTACAATACGACTAATAGATATTGAGTAGATTTCATACAAATCCCCTTTCATTTGATCTCCCTCCTTTCATTTTCAATCTGAGTTTTTGCTTTTTTTATTTTCTTTGAGATCCATAAAACTGTAAGCCCCATAATTGGAATTGAAATTACAAGGATTATAATTGATGGGAGAGGATCATCTGAAATGAAAATCGAAGTGTCTGCTAAAACCGGATCTGGAGCTGAGGTTTTTATGTACAAGATTTGAGTATTATTCGAGGCTGTTGCGTTCTCCGCAAAAATTGTTACATTATAAATTCCATCATCATATTTCGAGGAATTATACCAAGTTGCGGCCCATTCCACTCCGTAATTCTCCAGAGTAATGTTGAATGTTGACGAGTTCGTTCTAACTTCCGCTAGGTATGACGCATTTTGCACTCCTAAACTCGAAATCACGGAATTGTTTACTTGAATAACTGATGGTAAGAAATCATAGTAGCGTGCCATCCAATACACAAGCGTGTAGCACATTGCAGGTGACTCCCAAGTTCCATCCCCCGTAGTATCCAATCCAAATGGTGATCGTTGCCATTGGAAATCAGAGACTGGCCGTTCATCTACTGGTAAGGCGTAGATTGCATGCTCCCCAAGGTCAAATTCCTCTGATAGAGAAAAGCCAACTGGCTCAAAAAAAATATCGAGGTTAGTTATTCCATAATTTTCAGCCCAATCAATTGATTTAGGATCAACAATTGAAACATTCTCTCCGGTTTTCGGATGGGTTAAATTGCGATGACTATTTTGTATGGTCCAACGGCGCCGAGGGGCATCTGGATACCGTTGTAACGCATCCAATGTATCATTCCATGGATATATTGTGACATCCTTATCTTGATACGATGCATTAACGTCGTAGTTATCATTCACAATCAAATAAGCCAGGTTGAAGTAAGCGTTCCTGTGATATTTAACTAACCGCCAGAGATTTATCTCATAAGCTTGTTGGTAAATCGCCTTTAGTTTAGGATTTTTTTCAAGACGAAGAAGCGTCAGAGAAACTGCTTGATTCAAGTTAAATGCAAAATACTGCCAATTTACATTCATATCACTAGAATCTAAGATCTGTTCTGCCCACCCACGTTTCACTGCATAATCTTGGTATAAATCTCCATATTTATCGGGATTAACTAATTCTCCAACCTTAAGAAAAGCCAGGATTGAGGTTGTTCCAGGTCCCAAAAAGAACAAACCTGACTTGAAATCTGCACCCATTTTTGATTGCCCCTCTACGTCCACTACTATCCAGTTCACTTTAATGAAATAATCGAGAACCAGCTCCACATTTGTTTTAATTATCTCACAAATTTCCTGCGCTTTTACTGAGGGGTCATCTTTTAAGAGATCGTAAACCATCCCAAACCCAAACATGATTCCAATGTTTTGATCTCGGGAAGTACGATCTTCATAGGTCCAATTTTCACCTTGATAGACCACATCAAATTTGTTTGTTCCACTGAAAAATCCTTGCCAAATTGGATCCGTTGTGTAAGTGGCATTTTTTGGAACTGCAAAACGAACAAGGTAACCTGGCTCTCCAGATATAGTAATCAACCTTCTTAAACCCATCGCCGCTCGTTCTATATAGTCCAAAGCCGACTGATTTTTAGTCACCGCATATCTGAAAGCTTCACTTGCCATAAAATAGGCTGACCATATGGGGCTATCTCCTTTCCCATGATAACCAACTACAGTATTGTTAGTAGGGGATAAAAATTGTACATCAACTATTGTATCTAGCGGAAGGTGATAAGTACGCTGGTAGTAACCGTGCCAAATTGATTTGTTATATAACTGCGTGTAATTTGGTTGTTGAAACTTACCCAAATAAAATTCATCATAAAAATAGGGAAGATCTTCATGAAATTCATTATATTCATCTAGAGCCCAGAAAAAATACCCTCCCAATCCTAAAAATGCGAACATTGGTGAAAAAATTAAGAGAAAGATGAGAAAAAATTTTAATTTGCGATTCATCTTAGCATCTCTTCATTTTTCTGAAGGGAAATAAAAAAAATGATGTTTAATATTCTTCTTCATCATCTTCAAAAGGCGGGACTGGCTCATCATATCCATCTTCGACATGTTCCATGGCATCCCAGTTACTTTCATCGGTTTCTTCACTATCATACCATGGATCCGCCTTTTTTTTTCGTTGTTTCTTTTTTGCTATAGGCATATTACACCCTCAAATACATTATTGTTTGTCAACATTATCATAAATTCTTCTTATAAATCAATTTCTACGTTTGAGAAGAGTATAATCTAACTCGATCATTTTCTCAAAGGGTAATCTAGCGCGATTCTCCTCTAAATTTTAGCCCACTAAATTCTGAATCGCTTCAATTAGAGGGATTATAAGATTGATCCCAACAAAAACCGCAATAGAAAGACTGATCGCTATCAAAAGAGCTTTCTCTAATGTCAATTCGACCATAGGTACTTATTTTCAAAGCTGTATTAAAACTCCACATTTGTGCGCAGTTTAAATAGGATTTTCCTATAAAACTAGTTGAATGCCTCTATTATATGATTTAGTTCCTATATTAACTTCTTCACGCTTCTCCACCAAGAACAACTACTTTTCCCCTATAATGGAAGAAGGATTACTTATCGGAATTGCTATTGTTGCTATTTTAATAGTTGTAGGCATTATTTTTGGCGTATTCGACTGGATTGGAGGCATGTTCAGTGGATTATTCGAACAATTTTAACCTCTAACATTTTCCCAAAATCTTATCATATCTCTATTTTAATAACGCAGCTATTTCCTTTTTTTCTCTACCACCATCTAGAGTCTAGACGATATTCCCTTTGAATACCAATAATATCTCTATATTTCGGAGTAAAATTTCATTATATATTTACTTTTTCTCCGTATCTTTCCCTCTCAAATTTCCATCCCTTCTGAATTCAATCTAAGCAAAATAATAATCCATTTTCTCTCAAAAATTTACCTCGCGCCTAAATTTTATTAATTATCATTTCCTATAGATCCTTATTACACACCTTACAACCAAGCAAAATTATAATAAAAGGTATATTTGCATGGGGAAGAGAATCCGTAGACAGGCTGAAAAATTGGGATTATTTCATTTCCCAACCACAACTTTGTATGCTAGACCTTGGAAATTGCGCCCAACATTTTCTATGCTTGTAGGGGATATTGTCGATGTAATTCGTGATTATCTTCGAAAGATTGACCCCTATCTTCTTTTAGATCGCTCAGGTGCTGGACGAAGCAATACACACTATTTTTTAGCGCCTCAAGCATTTGTCTACGTTGAAATCATACGAAAAACTGCTGGAATGAACGCTAATGATCCTGGGAATATGGTTACGAAGATAGATATCTTCAGTAAATATCACGCTCATGTGATCAATATTGCCTCTCGGGTCGATAGTATTTTTCCCAACGGTATACTGGCCCATCTCGATTGGAATAAGATTGAAAACAAATTCTTGGTCTCTCGAGATGCTGGTATCGCCACTTGGCATAGCCTCCTATCTGAAGCGGCAGTTGAAGAAAAACCTTCAGCTGAGGAACTCGCCCGTCGGGAAGCGGAGCGCGAAGAATTTGACGAGAAACTGAAGTTAATAGAACTGGATGAGCGAGAACGTACAAAAAGGGCTAGGAGGACGCTGGATAAATACCGCGATTAACTCGAAACTCCGCTCTGCTATAATACAATTTTTATCTGTTTGTAATTATCGAGTGTTCGTCCAACCAAGTTTAACAAACCCTGAAGTCCCTGGATAGGATTATTCTCCAGAATAACTTCTTTTAATTTCGGAAGAGAATCCAAACCCTTGATTTCTGTTATTTTGTTTCCTTCTAATTCTAATTTCTGTAAATTTACAAGGGAATCCAACCCTTTAATCTCTGTAATTTGATTATCTCCAAGTTCAAGTTCTTTCAAATTAATTAAAAGCTCAAGTCCTTTAATTTCTGTGATTTGATTTTCTTCGAGATCCAATTTTTCTAACTTAACAAGTGATTCTAATCCGTTGATTTCGGTAATTTGATTTCTCTCCAAATCCAACTCCTCTAAATTTATAAGGGATCCGAGCCCCTTTATCTCGGCAATTTGATTATCTTCAAGATTTAATTTCTTTAAGCTAGATAAGACTTCCAATCCTTCTATCTCTGAAATGGTTTTGATCCCTAGCTTCTCCAAATTCAATGTGTTACCTTTTACCAAAATTTTCTTTCCTTTTACAGTTACAAATCCTTGATCCATGTAATCACCTTTAAACCATCATAAATTCAAACCTAATTTCACATCATCAGAATAAAAATAGTGATGTATTCATCAGTTGAACCAGTTTAGCCTCTGCTACATAACATATTTAAACGATTTTATAATTTGTTTGTATCAATAACCCTTGCTTTTTACTTAACTGGTGAGCTTCATGGAGAATGTGAAACCTATCGTCATTTATTTTGACAGTTTGGAAGATTTAATTATTCGGCTGGAACAGGGTATGCACATTGATTGTCTTCAAATGGCTGAGGACTTATGGTTCTACCATATTTTTATCACAATATCCAATTATGGTCCACTGAATGGATTACCTGCATTTGCGGGTGTGGTCCTCAATGAACCCCCAAAGCGTTTTATTTGGTATAATAAGGGAACTGATAAAGCCTACTTTCGCAGTCAATACTATTCTGAGGACGTTAAAATCGCTGTTTTTCCAATTTCAGTTATAAAAAACTACCCGGATTTAATCAGCAATTTCAATATTGAGGAAATGCGTCGAATGCTTGCTTCTAAAAAGTAACAACACCCTTTCTTTTTCAAATACTTCTTATTTTCGCGTTATACGCCCTGCACCCAACATATTTTTTTATTTGTTAGGTAATTCTCTTTTTATTAGTCTTAACGTCAGAAATGCGAGAGGTAAAAGCCAGCCGAACACTGAAATCTGAAGCATCCATTCCCAAAACATTGGTGACGGTGGTATCGGTACAACTGGCAATGAATAGAAATCATAGAGAAAAATCGCACAGAGAATCGAGGGTAGAAACATCATTTCGAGACCCAGAAGCTTGGTTACAACCTTAGATGTCTTATATTGAAAGAGATCTTGCATTATAGAGGAATAAAATACCGCAAATATTCCCAAAAGCATACCACTAAGAGCTATAAAATTGAAGAATATAAGAGAACAGAGAAGATGTAAATCAATACCAACTGCACCATATGTTATTAGCCAATATGCAACATCCTCTGAGAAGAATCCTACCCCAAAAAAACCAACAAAAACAATTATCATGCAAATTTGGGTTAAATTGGCCAAAATATTAAGGATTTTCGAGCTTCTTCGTGAAATTTCAGCATCCTTAAGGAATGAGGATATTTTGTTCTTCAAATATAATACACAGGGAATCATCAGTACTGCCGTCAGCATTGCCGCATCATCTAGAAACTTCGGAATAGGTGTGTAATTAAACGAACCCAGATCACTTACATAATTTGTGAAGATGCTATAGCCTCCTGGGGCGAGTTATGCTACAAGCAAACCAATTACTATCATTGGAATGTAAGTAATCATTATAATTAATATGCACACCTTCACTACCCTCGGATTTATTAGAAAATTATACACGCTATTCTTTTGTTCTGTTAAATTTTCTTTGAATCCCATGTTCTTCCTTCCTAAACCATTATGGATAACAATATGCAGATTCTTTGATAATCTACATTTCCATCTCTCATTAAAAAACTAGTCCTAATACTCGAAAAAATTTATCACATCTCATACTCCACCTAGCGATTAGGTTTAAACCCAGACTTTTTAATCGATCATTTTTAGCTTTTTCTTAGTGAGATACCTGTTTAAGGGGCTGGATTGAATTTCTAAGATTTTAGTCCTTGAGAATCATGGTGAACTCTTTCGTTTAAGTCGATTCTTTGGAGCGAAATTGTTTACCGATTTTAAACGAATATTAAGCGAGAATTCCTATCAATTAAAACAATTCAAAAAGGGAATGCTAACTCACCCTGATCTTCGGGGATATGATGTTCTGATTTTGGGTGCTCCCACCAAAGAATTAGATCCCAATGAAATTCTTGCGATCATAGATTTCGTGGATCAGGGTGGCGGATTACTCTTAATCGGTCAAGCTCATAATCCCGGGCTTACCCAATATTATGAATTAAGGAACAGGAAGTTGGTAGGATGGGTCGCCTCTAAATTTCTGGTCAATTTTCATAGCCTAAATCAGCTCACCTCTAAGTTTGGAATCATCTTTACAAACGAAAACATTACCGCTGGAAAAAAATTTATGAAATCAACTGGCCTGCCTTTACCCATAATCACCCAATTCTCCACACACCCCATTTTACAGGGTGTGAATGAACTCGTTATTTCGGGGGGTGCTCCCATTCAGATTAAAGGGGAATTTAAAGGGATTGCCTTCTCTGATGAAGATACTATTCCCCCTAATAGTGTAGTCCTAGCTGTTAACGAAGATAAGAATGGACGGGTCGTCGCCCTCGCCTCTCCCAGCCCTTTCACCCGTATTAGTATTCTCCGGATCACCCAGCGCTAGGGTCTACATAAACCAGATCATGTCCTGTTCACATTAAACCTCATGAATTGGCTCTCCCATCGTCCAGACGGAGAAATCCCTTAGAGCATTTAACCTGATTTTCATTAAAAAGTGAAAATTATCCCGCCTAACAACGCAGCTTGCGCCCTGATTGACCCCAAAAATGCTTCCTTAGGAGGTGACTTTGTATTAATCTGTTTGAAATATCTTCATCCAAATTAGATCCTCTCCCCAACTATCAAAGATCTCTCCGTACCCTTCCTTTCTAAGGACTTTCTCCATTATCTTAAGTATTTCTTGCTGCGTTTCGAGATCAGCATCATCTAAGATTCGCCTAATCTTTGCTATAATCTCGTTGGCATCCAGTGGAAGTTTTACTAGAGGAAATTGCTCCAATTCCCAACGTAAATATTTGTAATAGGGACGTAGCCTTCCTTCATGAATCGCAAAAATGACATCAAAGAACAGAGGAATTGAATAGGCAGCTTCTAGTCGCGCCGCCAACAAATCCCCATCCCGGATGCACTTCAGGGATCGATACATGAAGTTGATGTACCCATCCAACATTCCTTTAATAAATTCATCCCGATGGGGCTCTGGGATTCTCGCCTTCTCATTTAAGATCTCCTGGATCTCTCCCGTCTTATCTATTATTGCCTTCACATGGGTAAAGGAATAGCGCCCAAACCACTCTGGGCTCCCCCAAGCTGCCAACCCCCTAAACTCGGTTACTGAAAAGACCATCAAATCCATGTTCTCATAGAGATCCCTGGGATATTTCGCTTTGTACCCCTCCACAACCTGGTCCTTCACAATGATATACACGTCATAATCCGAATAGGGCTTCCCAAACCCCTTCCCGCGCGACCCTGAGAGGAAGAACCCTTGAATATTGGGATCCAACTGTGCTTCTTCTTGTATTTTTTTAAACTCTCTATCAGCCTGCATTTCTTATCAATTAGTTGTTCTATCAACCACTAGTACATTAATGATCTGGCTTTTACATTTTTCAGAAAATAACAAACTAGGAAAAAAAAGAGTAGCTATCACGCTCAATAACTCAGCTTGCGCCCAGACTGCCCCCCGAAATGCTTCCTTAGGAGGTGATCCCGCCGCAGGTTCCCCTTCGGCTACCTTGTTACAACTTCGAGTTCGTTCGCCTACGGGCGAAAAAAATTCTCCCTCCCTAAATATGCCTAGTCAGCCCAAATGCTTTTTCTATTAAGACCTTTGTATCTTTAAAGGCATCAATTTCCACAAGATTCTCAGCTTGATCTTCAAATTTGTTTTGAAATACTTTTCCAAAAGTTTCAAGTGATTCTTGCAAAAAACGGGATTTTCGACCTGCAAACAAGATGAATCCAAATTTACCTATTGAAATAAACATTATTTCCTTATCCTCAAAGGTGATTGAACGGAGTTCCGTACCCGTTCCCATTGCTTCCCTCATGATGCTCCTGACAGCTGTAAGACCCGCAGAGATTAACTCATCGTTGATAGCCTGAGGGGTGTGTGAAAGTTCATAGGAATATAAAGGCACACCGCCTTCATTCAGGACAAGAATTTTACCAATCTGTTGTGGTTGAAGGAGCGCAACACGAGTGGTGCGCGCATAAGCTAGCCATAAGAGAACTATTCCTGCGATTATGGCGGCGTATCCATAATAATTTAGCTCTATTATGAAATGTGTTATGCCGAAAAAAACTTGTAAAAGACTAATGAGGGTGGAAACCAGAAATATGCTGATAATAGCCCACTGCATATATGACAGCTGTTTCCGATGTTCTGTATCGAGCGCGAATTGTTTCATGTTTTGTAGGACCCTGGAACAAAAAAAGGCAATAAGAAGGTAAAAACTTAAAATAATTAAACTGAGCAGGTTGAAATAAAGGGCATTATATCCTGTAGGTTGAGGTATACTATTCAGAAAATGATACATGTATGTAAAAAGCCAAGAACCCTCCCAGCTATAGACGAGAACAAGATACCCAATGATAAAAGCCAAGCGATAGGCTGAAATTCGCTCACGTTCGAAATAATCAATAAAAAGCAAAAAGCTCCCCCCATAAACCGCACTAATACCCAAGTACGTAGTAGAAGTTATCAGATCCGCATTCCCAATAACTGGTCCGAGCAAATTAAAAATGAGTAGGGACAAAACCTGAAGAAAATAAAGTAAGTAGGCTATAATGAGGAAGAGAAGCGCCTTCACATGTGTTTGCACCCATCGTACCACAAGTGTGATCACAAGCAGTAAAATCAAGGCAAGCATGACAAGGTATATTATTATTGTAACCAAGGTCTCAAGTCAACTCCAATCCTTCTTCAGAAAAAAATCCTGTGGGTCTTCGATATTTTCTAGAAATCACTTTCCATTGATTAATAATTTAATGTTTTAGTATTTAAATTTCAAATTAAAAACGAAAAAAAGAGAAAAATATTACACTTAACAACGCAGCTTGCGCCCAGACACCAACTTCTTATGGGGTTGTGGCTGGGATCGATAGTAAGATGTATATCACCAAAATCAAGACGACAATCAATACAGGTACCATAATCCACTTCACTTTTGCCATAGTCTCATCATAACTTATTTTGCAGGGCTCACACATCGTATAACTCTTTATAATCAACCGTGATGATCGCCTCCCCCCTCCTGGTCTCGACCCCCTCGGAATTCGGATTACATCTGTACCACTATACACTCTCTCCCCTAGCTCAATTATCTTATGACATCTGGAGCACTCCTCCTCTTCCACCGCGCTATGCCAACCCGACATCATTAATAACTAAATAAATCATTCTATTTAGTCTTTAGTGAACTCTAAACAATAAATCAAAAAGAGAAAGATACACGCCTAACAACGCAGCTTGTGCCCTGATTGACTCCAAAAATGCATTTTTTATAGAACAAATTCCTCACCCTAATAAAACATAGAAATGTTAGAATTTGAATAATTTTGATCTTTGAGTTTAAATAATCTCATTTGATAAAATCTGTAGCTTTTCAAATAGATTCATCGGATGTTATCAAATGAAGTCAAAATATCAAATAACCAAGTTTGTTGATCTGATTGATACCCGGAAAGAAATTAGAATCAATACTATTCTACCTCAAGAGTTTTGGCAGGCTTTTGAGCAAGGTATTTATCCCCCTTCAAATCAGGATACGTTATCCTATCATATTGATGATTATGCAAAACTCATTAAACGTCTTGGATATGCCCATTCTATTTATTCATATGAGTATGAGATAAACATAATTGCTGTAAGGGGTATTTTTTTCATTTCAATTTTCTCAATTAGTAATAAATCAAGATTAATTGGTATTATCGACTTCAATCAAGGACGGAAGAAACATGAAGTTTGTTATTCTGCGAAAAGGATAGATAACCACCCTATTGTAACAAGTCTACTTAATAAACTAAGTGATGAATTAATTCATAAAGGATTAAAAATTGATGAAAGAGTCAGCGGAAATTATACACTTCCTTTTCACATACCACTAAAATCCTTAGTATGTACTTTACAATGGAAACAGTTAATAACTAATGAACCGAACTTGACACCGGAAGATCGGGCCGAAATTATTGCTAAAAAATTAAAAGTTAATCCGATTACGCTTGCGAAATCTTATGGAACATACTCAACTGATAAAGCTGTAAAAAAGGAAGCGTTTGTAGCATCCAATCATCTATTGGACTCAAAATACAATTTAACTGAGCAATGGCGGGAACTCCTTGTATCTGCTCCTGAATTAACCGCAAAGGAGCGTGCGGAGTACCTCGCGACCAAAACAGATCTCGATCCTGTTACCGTTGCAGCTTATTTAAAATATTCAATTGATGATAAGGTAAGACCTGAGGCTAACTTAGCCTTCACTGTTTTATTGGAAGCTAAACATGATATCACTTCCCAATGGCTTGAATTATTAACCGAGGCTTCTGATTTAGACCCGCGAGAACGCGCTGAAATAATTGCTACTCGACAAGGGATAAACCCAGTCACGATTGCAGGCTATGGACGGGTATCAAAGAATAAAAAAGTGAAAAATGAAGCCCATAAGGCCTTTAACAATCTGTTGGATTCAAAACATGAAATTACTGAGCAATGGCGGGAACTTATCAGTAGTTCACTCGAGTTATCTCCAAAAGAACGAGCAGAATCTATCGCGTCTAAATTAAAAATCAAACCTTCTACTGTTGCATCTTATGGAAAATCCTCATTAAATAAAAAAGTACGGAACGAAGCATCTCAAGCATATTCAATGATCATGGAAACTAAACATAATATCACTTCAGAGTGGCTTGAATTAATAACCAATAAACCCGCTTTAACGCCAACACAACGCGCTGAAGTTATCGCAACCAAAAAGGGATTAGACCCCGTTACCGTTGCAACATATGGGCGAGCTTCACCTAATCCGAAAGTGAAGTCCGAAGCTTTTAAAGCTGTTAATATTTTATTGGATTCAAAATATGAGATAACTACGAAGTGGCAAAATCTGATTGAAAACCGCCCTAAAATGTCCCCAAAAGAACGAGCTGAATGTATTGCAGCAGAGTTGCACATCGATGCTATTTCAGTTTCCAGTTATGGACGAAGTTCAGTAGATAAAACTGTAAAATCTGAAAGTAATAAAGCGTTCAACACTATATATGAGTCTAGACACGAAATCACCCAGAGATGGAGGAAACTAATGAAAACTTCGCCTCATTTTTCTCCTCAAGAGCGCGCAGAGCATATCGGCTTTGAAATAGGAATTGAGCCAACTACCGTTACGAGATACGGACAAAATTCCCCGGATAAGGATGTAAAATCCGAAGCAATTAAAGCATCTGGGATGCTACTAGAATCCCGACATGATATCACTGGTTTGTGGTTGAAATTGAAAGAAAAGATGCCAACCTTTAACCCAAAAGAATGTGCTGGACATCTTGCGCTAGAACTAGGTTTGGATCCTCTTACCATTGCAGGTTATGGTAAATTTTCAAAAAATAGTCAGATTAAATCAGAGGCAAATCAGGCTTTCATGGCCTTGCGAGACGCTAGTCAGAATATTACACCTAGATGGCGGAAATTAATAGAAACTTGTCCAAATCTCAGCCCACAAGAACGGGCGGAACATCTCGCATCAGATTTGGATGTAAGCCCGGTTACTGTGGCGGGTTGTGCGAAATATTCCTCTGATAGAGATGTGAAATCTGACGCGAATAAGGCTTTCAAGAAATTACTGGAATCAAAACATTCGATAACTGAGAGATGGGAAAAATTACTCAACGACAAGCCTGAAATCACACCGCAGAAAAGGGCAGAATTGATTGCTATGGAATTAGGAATAGCCCCTATTACAACTGCAGGTTACGGGACTGCTTCTTCTAATCAACAAGTTAAATCTGAAGCCTATCACGCTTTCTATAAAATATGGAAACTTAAGTGCAATTCAAATAAAGAGTAATCACACCGAACAACGTTAAAAGTTAGATCAAAGATAATTGGAGCAATTCGAACTCGATTAAATATCATTTAACTTTGATAATATTTTTTTAGGATCTCTTGAATCGAATTTCAATGAATATGATTCTATAATCTTCCGCAATATCTCATTCTTTTTATGTCCTTCCCAATATTTGGAATTTCTTGTCATTTTTACTCCTTTAACAAAACCAATTTTTTCCTTAAATTGTATAATTGCTTCTCTACTTCGCATTTCAAGGCTATAGGGTTTAACTGTATGCATAACTTCTAAGTCAACTAGTAATTCATGTAACCTTTGTTTTAGGTAAGGCTGGTGACATACTATGGCGACTATTCTTTCTACTGCACTCCAGGAGCCTTTTCTTGGAAAAATTGAAGGATATCCATCACAAGAAGCATAGATTCTCAAAAACTGTGCTTTATCCATTTCCGTTTGAAAGAGTTCTTTTGGTATTAATATTTCAGCATATATTGAATCGTCAAATTTCAAGTGATTATGCTCTCCAATTTTGTATTTTGACTCCCCTTTAATAAATGGACAAAATGGATAATGATTACAAGCCCTAGTTCTATAACTTGGGGATATTTCAAGCATTCTTTCAACGAGGTTTTTATCAAAAATTCTTAGAGTAATCCCACGCGGTTTATTCTGTCTATGAATTTTATTGGTCGAGAATTTTCGAACTTCAGTTCTAAACATCTCTAGTAAAACTTGTGATTTATTGGTAAAATGAACATACATCGTCTCACTACTAAATCCAACTCCTCCATCAGAAAGGCCTAATGCAACTAAATTCAAAAATTTCCTTTTATCCATCTTGAATTAATTAATAGCTTGCTAAAATTTAAAGCTGACGTATATAAAATGCGCAAATTAATACCCTCCGATTTGAAAATGCGCATTTACTTTGTGTAATTTACATTTATAAAAAACGAAAAAAAGAGAAAAATATTACACTTAACAACGTAGTTTGCGCCCTGATTGACCCCAAAAATGCTTCCTTAGGAGGTGATCCAGCCGCAGGTTCCCCTACGGCTACCTTGTTACGACTTCTCCCTCCTTGCAGAGCCTAGATTCGAGACGGCCCAGAGGACTGTGCCTCATCCAGACCCCACTCAGATGGAGTGACGGGCGGTCTACACCCGATCTGCCCGCAAACAGCTTCGGTGTGTGCAAGGAGCAGGGACGTATTCACCGCGCGATGATGACACGCGATTACTAGGGATTCCATATTCATGAGGGTGAGTTGCAACCCTCAATCCTAACTACGATGAGGTTTCGGGATTAGCGTCACCTCTCGGTGTAGCAACCCATTGTCCTCGCCATTGCAGCCCGCGTGTGGCCCAGGGGATTCGGGGCTTCAGCGAATGTCAGTACACAACTATGCACCTAATTGCAATGGAGCAAAGGATTAAATATCCCTAGCCAGCCCAAATGCTTTTTCTATTAAACCCTTTGTATCTTTAAAGGCTTCAAGTTCCACAATACCTTCAGCTTCAAATTTCGTATTAAATGCCTCTCCAAAAGTTTCAAGTGCTTCTTGCAAAAATCGGGATTTCCGACCTGCAAACAAAATGAATCCAAATCGCCCTATTTCAATGAACATTATTTCTGTGTCCTCAAAGGTGATTGAATGGAGTTCCATCC
>JAEOSY010000120.1 GCA_016840125.1 Candidatus Helarchaeota archaeon
AGCGTAAGGTTTACTAACTCTGGATGCGGCAAATAAATCAAGAAATTTCAGGAGAGTATATTGAAATGACAACTTTGTCCAACACAATTAATATCAAAACGAAAGGAGACGTCGATTTAGTCGATATCTCAGGAGAGATCCAAAAAATAGTTCAAAATTCCCCTATCAATAATGGAATTATCAATATATTTTGTTCTGGTGCTACTGGCGCTATAACAACGATTGAATATGAGCCGGGTCTTATCAAAGACTTTCCAGCCATGTTAGATCGGATTGCCCCTCGATCAATCCCTTATGAACACCACAAAACCTGGAACGATGACAACGGGCATTCACACTGTAGAGCTTCTTTACTAAGCCCTTCGCTCACTATCCCTTTTAGAGACAAAAAGCTTATCCTTGGAACCTGGCAACAAGTTATCTTTGTGGAATTGGATACTCGACCAAGAAACAGAAGCCTCTTGTGTACAATAATCGGGGACTAATCATTTTTATCTTCTTTAAAGGTAAAAGTATAATTTACATATCTCGATTGCAAAACAAACGGATTTGGTTGACAGTAAATGAACATGAATGATAAAGTAAAAGAATTCACTGTTACATTAGGCGAAAGAGGCGGGATTTATGCAAAAATGTGGTATCCTAATCAAGCTACGATTCGCCCGATAATGCTGATTTGGTTACATTGGACGGATTCTAGAGGATCTTCAGCATTAAATATTTACGAAAACTTTGGAAAGACCTTCAGCCAATTAGGATACCCAGTTGTTTTATTTGACCAACTAGGTTCGGGAGAAAAGTCAACTGGAGTATTTGAATTTCCTAAAGAGATGGCAGATCAATTTATTGAAGTGGCAAACCATGCACTAGGTATATTAAACCAGAATTTTGTTGAAAATGATTTTCAATGGCAAGTAGTAGCCCTAGGTCACTCTTTAGGTGGAGTGACTCTGATGCATGCTGTTGAAAAAGGTTTCCTTTTAGTTGGATCAGTTTTTCTATCAGTTCCACCCAGTCATGGTCGTTCTCTTAGACGCTATATTCTTCAGGAGCATGGACGATTATTATATCTCGTATTCCACCTTCTTGCAAGGATTGATCCACTGCTAGGACTATTAGGGGCTCCACTGACGACAAAGTTATTCGGTTTTAAATTTCGTTGGAAAGATGTTTTAAGAGTGTTTTTAAGAACGCATGCAGCTCGGATGGCTGCTATTCATCCTGAATTACCTGTTTTAGCAATTTTTGGTGATCGAGATGAATACATTACACAAGAGGACATAGAAATAGAGCTGCCAAAAGGAAAATATCAGTGGATAAAACGAGTAATAATTGCAAATGCAACGCATGACATGCTTGCTCATCAAAAAGAAGTGTTTAATCTAATACAAGATTTTTTGGAAAGTCGATAACACGTGAACTCCCCCACCTCGCCCTATGGTCGCCAGCTTACGCTGAGAGCGAAGAAGTTTCTTCGTTCATCGACATTTCATGAATTTAAGTATTAATTTCTGTTTTCAACACATAATCACTGGAAGTTTTTTTTCTTAATATTTTATATGGTTATGTGGGTCTAAACCACTATCTGATCTTCCTTAAGTTTATTCCACCGAAAGACGTATTTGGATACAATGAGAAAATAAATCTTATATATATCACCGGAAACGTCCCCCCCGATTGCTGCAGTAATCGGAGTAAAAAAATATTTAGACTACTAGAGGTTAGATTATGGCATATATAGTCGCTATCGGTTACTATAGCAAAATAAAAATGATTAAAATCACTTTTCAATCGAAAAATAACCACAAGACTTCCTTTTCGATGTTGAAAAGGTCGAAACGAACTTCTTTTTTCAAGAAAAAGGCGTTGGGTCTTTACCAGTTAATTACATTAATCTAGGAAGGTGGAGCTTATGGTATATGAATTTGATCTTATTGAAGGGCAATTTACCCATGTTATCCTTGACGGCTCACCTTATGAAGCCGGGCAGCAGTTGGCGGAATTGATTAAGACAAAAAAGGAATGGATGAAGTTCCTTACAAGCGCAAATCTTGACGTAAAGAAGCTTGGTTTCCAGAGTTTTAGCGAGTTACAGGCAATCTTTGAGGAACACTGTCCTAGTATTCTTGATGAAATCTGGGGATTTATCGATGCTCTTGATCTCTCTCCAAAAGAGTTAATTTTCTGGGAATTTGCATATAAGCCTGTTGGAGGATCATATTGCAGTCAATTTGCTACGTTAGCTTCAGCTAC
>JAEOSY010000121.1 GCA_016840125.1 Candidatus Helarchaeota archaeon
ATACATTCCTGCCTTCCCTTAGTAAGCGATTAGCTGAGAAGATTAATCCCTTTTTAGAGAAGCAATTCCTATCGGATTCTATCCACTACTTTGAGGAATTTTTAAAGGCAAATACTCCACCAATTGTAGAAATAGATACTCTACCCCCTCACGTTCAAATAGAAGCATCACCAGAATTTAACACAGAAGTGAAGAACTTTATCTTTGATTATCTTGAAAATGTGCCTGGTATTAAAGCTGTTTCCATCACGCTCGACACCAATTCCTCCTTGTTTTGGATTGTCCTGGATCCTATTTTTGAAACGCTTCAGAAATCAAGCCTCGCACTCTTTAAGCGATCGAAGCAATATCTGTTGCAAGTCCCCTCCTATTCAATTCAATCCCTCCTGTTTGAATGTACGAATTACTCGCATTTACTCTACAGCTTAGATGAAGGGTTGTTCAGTACAATAATCGGTCAAGACGCGGATGAACTCAGTCAGATTCGCTCTTATGCGATAAAAGCAGAACAGTATGTGAAATTACTAGCGGATTGAAAAGTCGCACACTACTAGAAATACTCTTTTTCTCACTTTATTTCAATATTCCGCGCAATGAGCTCCTGTTCCGTTTCCCACTTGAATTGGAGGTAGGTGAGGGGGTTCTCAAAACCACAGTCACAGAAGAAATAGACTCTTTTATCCTTCTTTCCTTCCCAGAACCGGCGCTGGCTCCAATATAACTCCTCTTTGCATTGAAAACAGATGGGGCGTACCACTTCGAACCAATCATGAAGCGCTAGTAATCTGGATTCCAATAAAGGCCTTACTTGTACTTGCATAGCATTCACCTTTTTATCTAAACTTATATTTGAGAACAAAATTTGAATTTCCAATGCGCATATTTAAACCCCTCAACTCAATTAGTAATTCTTACCACAAATTATATGAGATCCTTTTTTATCAGTAAAGAGTTTGATATGATTAATCGATGGTAAAGATATGTGTAGTGGCAACTAAGAATGAGAAACTGTAAAAAATGTCAGCAACCAGCGGCGATTCACTTACCTAGCTATGGTTTAAGTTTGTGTTCTGTGCATTTCATTGATTTTTTAAGAAATAGAGTGAAGAAGACGATTAGTAAATATAAGTTGCTAAATCCTCATGAAAGAATTGCAGTTGCACTGAGTGGCGGTAAAGATAGTGCCGTTTTATTTCAAATACTGGACTATTTATATGCTGAGACACTAGACTTGATTGGGCTTCATATAGATTTGGGTGTAAAATCCGCAAAATATTCCCAGGAATCCTGCCAACACGCTGAAAAACTATGCAAGGATTTGGATCGTGAATTTATTTGTATTAGTTTGGAGAAGGAATACCGGATTTCCATGGATCTCGTGAATGATAAGGCGAATCAACTTCGGCGCTCCCTCTGTGGGAATTGTGGGACGATTAAGCGGTATTTATTAAACAAGCATAGTCTGCAGCTAGACTGTGAAAAACTTGCTACTGGGCACCTACTCGACGATGAAGTGAGTGTTCTGCTAATCAATTTGTTTAATGGAAACACTAACCAACTCATTCGAATGGGACCTAATTTAGCAGGCAATAATGGGGTTATGGTTACCAGAATTAAGCCATTATACGAGATTTCAGAGCGAGAAACTACCGTTTATACTCAATTTGCAGGATTACCATTTCAAGATGTTGATTGCCCATACGCGGTGGGGGCCACCTCATTAAAATACAAGAAGATTCTTCATGATTTTGAAAAAGCATCACCCGGAATGGCAATTTCCCTGCTGCAAAATTTTATCAAGAAAATCTTGCCTCCATTGAAGGATTTCTATCAGAAAACTGATAAAACTAAGGTAAATACCTGTTTGACATGTAATGGACCTACGATTGACGAGGTATGTGCTTTTTGTAATCTGAGAAATTTATTGATTGAAGAGATGTGAAGGAATTGGATAATATAATTAAGAACGGAGATTATGTTTTAATAGTCTATGGGGATAGGGGGCGGTGGTTAGTCCAAGTTAAAGAGGGGCAAACATTTCATTCTAATAAGGGCTATATTGAATTTGATTCTCTAATCGGAAAACCATATGGAATTACATTTGAAAGTTCGAAAAACAATACATTTTCGTTTTTTCACCCCACCCCTGCTGACTTTTTACTTAAAACGATTCGAAAGACTCAAATTATTTATCCGAAAGATGCGGCACTCATCTTAATTCAAACTGGAATTGGTCCCGGATCAATTGTTGTCGAAGCTGGAGCTGGAAGTGGCGGCTTAACTTCCATTTTAGCCTATTATGTAAGGCCCAATGGAAAAGTTTACAGCTATGAAGTGCGAGAAGAGTTTCTAAAAAAGGCGCAAAAGACACTAAACCGTGTAGGTCTCGAAGAGTTTGTAGAATTAAAAAATAACGATGTGCTTAATGGGATTGAAGAGCGTGACGTGGATTCAGTGGTGCTAGATCTTCCGAATCCGTGGGATGCAGTACCTACTGCTGAAAATGCCCTGAAATCCGGGGGAACATTTGCATCCTTATCCCCCACAATCATACAAGTCCAAAATACAGTCGAAGTTCTCCGAGAGCATAACTTTGGAGATGTTAGAACCTGTGAGTTACTCCTCCGTCCTTGGAAAATCTCCCTAAGAAAAGGAACTTTTGTTGCCACACGCCCTCAAACACAAATGATCGGTCATTCTGGATTCCTAACCTTTGCACGAAAATTAAGTAAGCCCTGAAAAAGAGATTTTATAATAATGACCCGCACGAGGGACAAATCCTGGCAAAAAGGGTAATGGGCGATTTGCAGTCAGGACACGTCCGGAGGGCCCTATTACAATTAGGACAGACCTTAGCCATCATGATAACATGAGTTTTACAATTTGGACAAACTGCTTTGGAGCCAATGATTTGAACATCATTAGTTTCTTCTTTTGGTGTGGTTTCATCACCGGTTTCTTCAAGAATAGTGGATAGACGGTCTAAGCGGTTTTGAAGAGGATTTTCCTCTGCATATGTTGTAATTTTAATTCCCTCGTCCGTCTCTTCCAGTAGTGCATTACTGGAAACGGTTTCTGGTGCGACTGGAGTTACGGGAGGAGCTGGCGTAGCTGGAGCGGGCATTACTGGGGGGGGGGCTACTGGTGCAGGAGCGGAAGCCATAGGCGCTGTATCTTCTAGTAAGTTTGTTAAATCATCAAATAAACCATCTGATACAGGTTCAGCTTGTACCTGAGACATTTCAGCATTTCCTCCTGGGGGTGTTGGCACTCTGGGGCTCTCTGGAACTGCAGGGGCTGTCGGAGCTACAGGTTGTGGAATTACTGGTGCAGGCGGATTGGGTAACGCAGGACTAGATGGCATAGCTGCTGTTACTGGTGGAGGGGGTTGATATACAGGTGGAGCTGGCTGAGGTACTACTTGCTGCGTTTCGACAGGTTGTGTTTGATTCATTATTTCCATCAATTCATCGAACACCACTTCTTCTTGCACCGGCTCAATGGGGGGACTTGGGATTGCGGGAATACTGGGAGCAGCTACTGCTGGCGCCTCTTGGATTACGGCGGGTTCTGGTGGTCTCATTTCAACCGTGGGTTTTGATGGTACGATCTTAGTCAATTTCAATTTGCCTTTCTTCTCATACTTTTTTATGATCTCCATCAATTTAATTCGATTTATTGAAGTTTCTTGAATAATATCGTCAAGCGTATATTGACCATCACATAATTTCAAAACTATTGCATCTTGTTTCGGAAATTTCTTTGGCTTGAATACCCCTTCGAAAATGGGAAAAACATACACAGAGCCTGCGCGTTCTACTACTGAAACTCCTTTGGGTGAAGGCGTTGTGGGTTCTCGCGTCGGTTTTACTACTGTCTTTTTGGGAGCTGTTGGAGCTGGTTTTTCTCCTATGATTAAACGCTTCAGTTTAATCCATTTCTTTTTCTGGTATTTTCGTAAAATTTCATCTACCTTTAATTGGGGCAACCTGGTCCTTGCGCAGATATCTGTGATTGTATTTTGCCCATTAACAAGATGTAAAACTTTGGCCTCTTCCATCCCAAATTTCTTATTTGATATTGAGACCGTTAAAACTGGAACCCGAACCGCTGCTTTTGCTGGAACTTTTTCCTCCACCTCGCTTATTGATTCCAGGAGTTCATCTATTTTTGCCGAATAATTATTCATCTGCCCCTTAAAGGCAAGGAGCTGCCCCACTGGACCTTTTGAAGAGTTTAAAATAACTAAAGTTTTTTCTGAAACCTTAAAGAAAGCGATGTTCGTTCCACTTAGCGGTAAGCTATGGTCACCAATAGATAAAAGATCAAAGTTTCCTTTAGTGAAAGAAATAATAAAGTCTGTGAAGTCTACAATCTCGTTATCAATATATTTAATGATAGCTGTTGAGTCCACTATCGCAACTGCAACATTTCCACCTACAAGCCGCCCAACATTTCCCTTTATTACATTCACTACGTCAGACAGCTTTTTTAATCCATCTAATTCACTCATCTTCGTTAAATCCTCCAAAATCCCCCTTGAAATATGATAGCTTCACTCTGGCTCGGTAAAAACTCCGGCTTTTCAGGGGAATTCGTTTGATCTCCAGACTTTGCTTGAAGAATAATTATACAGTATTAAGTTGGGACTACCTTTAAAATGTTTTTAACTTAAAACCACTATTCGTCTGAGATTAATGGTAGGTTCAGGGGGATTTTCGAGGGTCCCCTCGGAAGGAAATCCAATAACTCTTTAGAATTGATTTAAGGTAGTTCAAAAAAAAAGATTGTAAAAAGCGGTATAGCTTTGTTTTTATTGGATGAAAATTACATGAGATGAAAAATTCAAAGGCTAATTTGTAAGGATTCCCCCTCTTCTTTAATAACCCAAAAAATTTTAAGTGATTCCTTCCTTATGAATCTAAGTTAGAATGACTGTGGACGGGTGGTCTAGTCTGGTATGACACTGCCCTCACATGAATAAATCGGAGATCGGCAGTGGTCGAGATAACAATAGGGTTTCCCTGTTGTTACGATAAGGATCGAAGCCCTCCCCGTCCATTATTCTCATTAAATTGTTTTTAAAGTTTGAGCAAACTTGATCTGTATTTTTTTAATACTCATAAAAACCTACTTGATATAAATTCAAAACCAATTCACGTGCGGTTTCAGAAGTGACCCCTTCTGCACATTAAGTTTAAAGTAGGGTCCGATGCAGCCCATGGAAGGGACAACCCACGCCGGTGATAAAACTTACTGGCGGGAAGTTCTCAAGGAGAAATTGAAAGACCATTTAAGTAACTGTAATCGATTTTTTATGAGTGAAATGAATATTTTTAAAAATTATGATTTACTTGTAATTATTACCAAGAGATTGGAGTTTTTCAAATTATGCCAAAGGAAATAAAAGATGTTCAGCGTTTTATTGAGATGTCAAGTACTGCTCTTGAGATGCGCGTTATTCGGGTCAAGGATGCGGTGAAATTGAAATTAAGAACACCTAAATATCTCTATACCTTAAAATTAGATCCAGACAGCGCGGAAACAGTTATTAAGCAGGTAAAATGTCAAGTCATTGAAATATAAAGAATTAGTTTGGATTATAGAAGCCAAAAAATGAGAATACTAATTCCGTAAAAGAGAATCCCTAGCCCAATAGAAATGGGCAACCCGGGCAGCATTTCTCTCTTTCTTAATAGCCTAAACGTGATAATTGCACCTAGCACAATCCCTACCGTAGTACAAACAAATGGAATTATAGCACCGAGAAGGCCAAACTCAATTAAAAAATCTAATTGAAAGCCTAACAGTAATGTATGTGTTGATAACATTGAATAAAAGGCTAAATCTCCTAAACCAATTTCCCAATTACGATCTGTATATGTCATATCAACCGGTAAATTAGCATTTTCATCCGCCTCTGTCATTTCAATAATCTTTTTAATGGGACCTTTGAAGACCGCAATGATATCATAAATCGAGAGCACTCCAACGAGCAGAAATGCGGTCCAAGTTGGAAGAACTATTCCAAGAAACGCACCGATGAAAGCGCCATATAACAGTAAGGCGATGTTTTTTGCGAATTCAGATGTTTTATCCGATAATAATCCATAACCCAAAAAAGTTCCCGCTACACCTGATACTGCAATAATGATAATAAGGTAAATTAGGTCAGCTAATTCTAGAATAGCCGCGATTAAATATAGATAGAAAAAAATTAAAAATATACCCATAAATCCAAAACAAACTATGAAAAATAATTTAAGTACCCTCTCTTTACCATATTTTATTGCAAAATAAACCAAAGTTACTCCAATCACTGCAAAAATCGCATAAAAGAAGGCATTTAAGAGTGCATAAAATATCCCCCCCTCTGCTTCAGAGAACGGTGCTCCCTCAATAGAAATGCCACTGACGATCCCGATGATTGCGAGTGGAATCGCAATCGCCAGCGTAATTAAAATGGGACGTAATGCGTGTTCGGTTTTAACCGTGATTTCTGATGTCAGAGAGAATCACCTTACTTTTTTTATTTATTAGTATCATAAGGTAATAAAAAAATCCACTATCAGATAGGATCGTGCTGGTATTCAAAAATTAGGATTGCTTTGCTTTGGAAACGTAGATTTAGGAATTTTAGAATATTTAAAAGAGAATTTAGCAATAACATATAAGGATATCTTTTCGGAAATTATAATAATTGATGAAGTTCGTGACTTTCCTGAAAATTCGTTTGATTCTGAGCGGAATCAGTACTCAGCACCTCTATTTCTCCTCACTATTCGAGAATATGCAATAAATAATAGCTATGATATGGTTTTGGGAATAACCTCCCTTGATATATTTGTCCCTGTCCAAGATCATGATTTTTTTAGAGGGCAAGCAGAATTTGGGCCTGATGCAAAGGCAGCGGTTTTATCCTTACATCGATTCTACGAGGAGTTCTACGATGTCTCACCCAATGCACCACTCTTTCTTTTGAGACTATTGAAAGAAGCTATTCACGAAACTGGACATATTCTGGGTTTGAATCACTGCAGGAAAAAATGTGTAATGATGTTCTCAGAATACACGAAAGATGTTGATAAAAAACCTGCATCGTTTTGTGATACGTGTTGGAAAAAAATTTTATTGTTCCTTTAAATTTGGAAGCTCTCATCGGTTTCCGGTGCAATTCCATTTAATTTAGTAGTTTCATTTATTTCTTTTGCCAACGCCTTGCAACTTTCTTCCTCACCGTGAACACAGAAGATAGTTAAATCTTTATTTTTTTCTAGAGAATGAATGAAATCCCAAAGGCCGGATCGTCCTGTATGCGATGAGAATTTAAACCGTTCAACCTGAGCGTTCACTTCATTCTCACCCCATTTCATTTTGTCTAGTAAAATTTGTCCGGGAGTATCTGGAATTTGGAAACTCACTAAAAATATTCCATTCATTTTATTTTGAAACAACTCATCCATATAACTAACTACCGTTCCACCCTTTAACATACCCGATGGTGCAATAATAACTCCTGGGGCTGATACCGCTTGTTCTCGTTCTATTACTTTTCGTCTCCCCCTCGATATTAGATGGGCTCGCCCGATTGCCTTTTTAAAAAGTTTATAATCACGGAAGTAACTTGGGTAGGATGAAAAAATACGGCTAACTGTTCTCGCCATTCCATCTATGTAAATGGGATATTTAAACCCATAATTTTGTAAAATACAAAGGATTTCTTGCGAACGCGCTACTCCAAAAGCTGGGATCAGCACAATTCCATCCTGATCCACGATAGTATTAATTTTTTTAATGAAGTCCTTTTCAATTTCCACTCGTTTGGGATGGGATTCTAGCGCATACGTGCTTTCAATTATTAAGCCATCCAATTTTGAGTATTTGAACTGAGCTCTTTTCAAGAGCTGGGTAGCATTTGAATTAAAGTCACTTGTATAAAGCAGTTTTTTTCCATTTACTTCTAGATATATTGAAGTACTTCCCGGAATATGTCCCGCATCTAGAAAGTGGGCTGTACATTGAGAATTTATCTTTCTTTTCCCGTACATGATTCGTTTGGCATGATCTGTCATTCTCAATAATTCCGGCTTTCCAAACGGCAAAAAATACTCTGAAATCCGTATCATATCAAACAGAAGAATCTGAGTTATATCAATAGTTAATGGCGTTGCAAATAATCGAGGAATTGAGGTACCACTGAATAACAATGGTAATCCTCCTGAATGATCTAGATGGGCATGCGTCAGTAAAATTGCACTTAGATCTTTTGGTCTAATTTCCTTTGGAAACGATGGGCGTTTTTGCATATACACGCCATAGTCCATTAATAGTGTTCCACTTGCGGTCTCAACTGCAATAGCAGAACCCCCTATTTGCAGACATCCACCAAGAAAATTAATCTCAACCATTCTTCAGAACCGAGCCCGTTTAGCAAAAACCAACTATTTGTGTTATTTCTTTTTTTGTTTAATGATGTTTTGAAAACCATTAAATATTTTGGTTTTTCAATTTTCTTAGATAGCATGAATAAATAGGTCCCAATTTTATTCTTTAGATGGATCTAAAGGTATGGATGGTAAAATATGGTAATCAAAATTGTAATTAATGATGATATAGAGGTTGATTATGAAAATTCAGTATTTATCACGGGCTTTCATGGACTTGGGTGGACTGGATACATTGCAATTCGACATATCATAAAAACTGTGGAGACTGAAAGGATAGGATATATAGATGGTGATATTCTCCCTGATATCATCTCTCTAGAAGGAGATCGCTTGGTATTACCTTTCGAATTTCACAAATATAAGAATTTTATTGTATTTCAACCCCCTATCCAACCTATTTTGATCGAACCGCACAAAACTATCAGAACTCTAGCCGAATGGATTGTGAACTCCAATTTTAAAGAAACTGTTTTAATCGGTGGGCTAGACGTCCGATTTCAACAAGAAGCACAAACTATCCGAATATTACCGACAAGCTCCTATAATAAAGCGAAAGATTTTGAGGTACCATATCTGGAAAAAAGCCTGCCAGTTAGAGGTCCTCTTGCCATGTTATTAACACATCTCGAGATATTAAACTTCCCCTCCCTTGTGGTCTTACCTTACGCCCGCCCTAACCGCCCTGACCCAGCGGCTGCCGCTGTAGCTATCGATTTTCTAAACAAATATTATGATCTCGGAATTTCAACATCTCAACTTCAAACCGACGCTCAGAAAATTGAGGATGAAATTGCGGAAATTATTCGCCAAGAACGCGAGCAAACTGAACGAGAACCACGCGACATGTATATTTAAAAGCTAATTTTACTCTTCGATTTTAAAATTGTCTCTCCCTTTCCCTTTAAATTCCGATTTTATTTTTTTCTTCTATTATTTCTCTTAATAATCTAATTTTCTTAACTACTCAAATATCGTAATAATTATATATTGATAATTGACTATTTTATATTCATAAGTACAATTTGTAAGTACTAAAACAAATCTTAAAAAAAAAATAATTTTGAGGTATAAAATATGGCGGCTCGAGCGATTGTTGGCATATTACTCGGAATTTTATTTGCTCCAGTATTATTTCTGCTTTTGGCGTCTATCGGCGATAACACAATATTTGCAACTTGGTTCTGGAATATGACAGGTGACTTTACAGCCTTCCTTACAGGTTGGATGGGTGCGGGAGTCGAATCAGGAATTGCACCGCTTCTTTCAAGTGTTTCCTATCCAAGCGGGTTAGTTGATGCATTTGGCCCTAGTGTGAGCTTATTATCGAACTGGATCCCCACTTATGCTCCCGCTTTAATAACATGGGTTGTTATCGGTGCATGGGCTGGATCTGTTGAGCGTAGTGCAGGACGTGGAATTGGCGTTGGCATCGGTATTTGGCTAGGTTGGCTCATCATTGCGATTATTGGAGGATTAGTAATGCCTCTGGTAATCAATCCCTTAATCCTTGATGTAGTTCTTGGCATGTTATTGACAGCGATTGTAGTAATACTAGTAGCGGCGATATTCGGAGCGATGACTAAGTCCGAGGAATTTTAAATTCCTATTCTTTTTTTTTCCTGGTTTTTGAAATAGATTTCGATGAATAGAATACAATTAAAACAATTTTAAGAATAAATTTTAATCAGTTGAATAATAATTTCTTCCCAATTAAATTTTTCAGCAAGTTCCCTAGATCTTTCACCCATCTCCTCTCGTAACTTCTTGTCTTGGATTAATAATCTCATATTTGTTGTTAAATGTTTTATATTTCCTGGCGAATGTAAGAATCCATTAATCTTATTCCGAATTAACTCTGAGATTCCAGGTGATTTAGATGCAAGGATTGGAAGACTTGATGCCATTGCTTCTAAAATAGCAAGCGGTAAACCCTCTCTCTGAGATGCCATTATAAATATATCAGCTCCAGATAAATACTTCGGAACTTTTTTGTGAGGAATCGTTCCAATGAACCGTACATGATCTTTAATACCCAACCTTCGACATAAATCCCTTAAAAATTGTTCTTTTTTGCCCGAACCTATAATTGTTAGCATAACTAGTGGACTATTATTCTTAAAATGTGATACTGCCTTGATTATATCCGATACTCTTTTGATTTTGACTAAACGCCCAACAAACATCAATTCAATTGTGGATTTAGGTGTAGTGTCCCGAAAATAGTTTTTCAAATCTACTCCATTTGATAGAGCTGAAATCCGGTTATTCGGCCAGATTCGAGTCATGAAGTTTTTCATATGGTGTGATACTGCTAGCACGATATTAGCTTTGGATATGATAAATTTACCAAGTGATTGGCGGTAAAGGGAACTAGAATCATAAATTTCACTTCCCCGAGCCCAAACAACTATTTTTTTTCTTAGAATTTTACCTGCAACAACGGCAATTAACCCATTTTGGTTTATTTGTTGCCCATGAATGATGTCAGGCTTAATTTTTAGGATATTTATCAAACCGAAAAGGAATTGTGTAACAAATCGAAAAATACGAGGAGTTGGACATGTAATTCGATGTATTCTATACCCTTGAAAATCTTCAATTTTTTTTAAACTCCGTATTTTTCTACCAATTTTTAATCTCACATTTCTTGTTATGATATGAACCTCAAAGTGCCTTTGGACCAAGAGTTTGGCAATTTTCTGCGTGGCTATCTCAGTCCCCCCCAGTCCAGTTGGAGGAAAATCGGAAACTATTATTCCAACTTTAATGGTCCGTTTCAATTCAGTTATCCCTAAAATAGATTGAAAAATAAGTTATTAAAAAACTTTCGAGCCGATCTCAATGTCTCCATCCGGTGAAAGGATTTTCACCGAATCTTTAGTAGCTGCAGCTAAGATCATCCCCTCCGAGAGTACACCCTTTAGTTTTGTCGGTTGAAGGTTGACGAGGACTGCCACTAATTTCTCTTTTAAGTCTTCAGGTTTATAGAATGTTTTTAATCCTGCAACACATTGTATTTTCCGTTTTCCAACGTCAATAATTAATTTAATTAGCTTATCTGCCCCTTTAATTGATTGAATTTCTATAATTTTTCCGATTCTAATATCTAATTTTTTAAATTCTTCGAAAGTTATTTGATCTGCTGGTTTTGATTCTTTCATTTTTTCTCCCTTCCTAATTGAATCGAGTTTTGTCTCTAACTCTTTTGATTTCACTTTAAAGAAAAGGGTTTTTGGTGCAGGAATAGTATAGTCTGTGGGAATGAATAGGTCTGAAGCCTCATTCCATAGAACTTCGTTAATATTTTTTTGAATTCCCAATAAATTCCAAATTTTCTCGCTGGAATTTGGAATAAATGGTGATGTAAGTATTGCCAGAGAACGCACTAATTGAATAGAAAGATTTAAAGTCGTTCCTGTTTTCTTTTTATCTTCTTTAATTTGATGCCAGGGTTCCTTTACACTTAAATAATTATTTCCCTTTCGAGCTAATCCCATAATCTCTCTCAATGCTGCTTTAAATTTAAAAGACTCGATTAAATTTGCTACAATTTGAGGTGTTTCTTTTATTGCTTGAATTAAATCGTTATCATCCTCATCAAGTGACCCGCGTTCTGGAACTTTTCCTTGAAAATAATTTGTAATAAAGGTTAGAGTGCGGTGGATAAAATTTCCGAGCACATCATTCAAGTCAGAATTGACATAAGTCGCCAAATCCTTCAATGAAAAGCTGACATCCTTTAACTCTGGCCTAGACGCAAGAAGACTATATCGCCAGTAGTCAACAGGCGCTAATTCCAAAGCTTCATCAATCCAAATACCAACATTATGTGATTTACTAAACTTTTGCCCATTATATTGAAGATATTCAGTTGATGAAACATTATATGGTAACACATAATCTAATTTTGTTGCTAAAAGGAGGGCTGGGAATATAAGTAGATGAAATGGAATATTATCTTTCCCAATGAAAAATACTGTTTTTGTATCTTTCTTAAACCAAAATTCCTTCCAATAATCTGCTTTCTTGTTTATCTCAGCCCATTGTTTCGTTGCGCTAACATAACCTAACACGGCTTCAAACCATACATAAACCGATTTACCCTCGGATCCCGGAAATGGTGTGGGTATTCCCCATTTTAAGTCACGTGTAATCGCACGGGGTTTTAATCCTTCTTTTAAGATTCCAAGACACCAGTTTCGAGCATTATCTGGAAGCACAGGATGTGTCTGAATAAAATTTCTCAACGGCTCTTCAAATTTTTTAAAATCAAAGTACCAATGCTTCGTCTTCTTAATGATAGGAGTTGTTGTTTTGCAAATTGTGCAATACGGTTCTAATAAATCGGTAGGTTCAAGCAAGCGATCACATGATTCACATTGATCTCCCCTAGCGTTTGAACCACAATGTGGACATTTCCCCTCAACATATCTATCTGGAAGAAATAATTTTTCTCTCGGGCAATATAACATCTCAATTTCTTGGGTGAAAATATATCCATTACTAAACACGGTTTGATAAAAATCTTGAACGTATTCTATGTGAACTGGATTGTGAGTTCTTGTATAATTATCGTATGAAATTCCCCATTTTTCAAATAAATTACTGATTGAATTATGTATTTTATCCGTGAGCTCCTTTGGCTCTAGACCTTGCTTTATTGCTGCGGCTGCATTTGGAGTGCCATGCTCATCACTCCCCGAAACAAATACTACCTCTGCCCCCTTAGAACGTAAATACCGGGCAAAAACATCCGCCGACAATACTGATCCGATCAGATTCCCCAAATGCGGAATTCCGTATGCATACGGCCAGGCTGAAGTAACAACCCATTTTTCTTTGCCCATAGTATCACCACTTTTAGATAAATAATTCCTACAATTTTTTATACTTTTCTTGTTTTCAAGTTACACAAAAGAAAAATCAAGTCAAACTTGAGTTTTTTCCTCTACTTTTAATAGTTTTTCGTCAATTTAGTTTTTTAAATCCCTAATCTTTGCTCACTTTAATGATTTTTTAGATTTCTGTACTTTTTTTTTTTCCTAAATGTCCTTAACCTATTCTCCATCTCTTTGGCATATACTGGTGGGAAAAGTTTTTGTGGTTTCTTTATCTTAAATCCAGATTTAATCGCTAAATTTGATGCATCACTCCATCTTATTCTCTCAATTTTTTCTGAGATCCCTAAAAAACTCCAGATTTTTTGGCTTGTATTAGGCAAATAGGGCAATAAAAGAATGGCAAGAGTTCTAACGCACTGAATACATAAATTGAGTGTAGTTCCAATTCTCATATCAGCTTGTGCTTTTTTGTCCCATGGTTTATTACGGCTTAAATAATCGTACCCCTTTCTAACTAAGTTGAATATTTTTTTAAGTGCGGATTTGAAGCTAAACGATTCGATTAAACCTGCAACTAATTTAGGAGTTTCTTGAATCGCTTGAATAAAATCAATATCGTCTTCATCATAATCTGAACTAGCCACTCTTTCTGGAACTCTTCCAGAGAGGCGTTTGTAGATGAAAGTTAATGTGCGGTGAATAAAATCTCCAAGAAAAACAGAGAAATAGTCAACTGATATTACAAAATCTTCAAAGGAAAACCGCCCTTCCTTTAAGTCAGAACTGGAGTCAATGAGCCAATATCTCCAGTAATCGACTGGTGCCAACTCGAGAGCTTCATCTATCCGGATTTGGATATCATAAGATTTACTAGGTTTTTGACAAAAATCCTGAACATTTTCTAGGTGATCCGTGCTATAGGTTCTGTTATAATTGTCAAATGAAATTCCCCAATTTTCAAATAGGCTATTAATAGAATCTAGACCATATCCTTTTGCTAAAGCTGCATCTGGAGTACCTTGCTCATCAATCCTGAAAATAAATACCAAATTTGCACCCTTAGAACGTAGATAGCGGGCAAAAATGTCCGCAGATAAACTCAACTCAAATAAATTACCCAAATACGGAATTCCATCTACATTCGGCCAGGTTACTGTTACCACCCATTTGTCTCTCTTCAAGAAATCACTACCGCTCTATTCAAATAATTCCCTAAATGAGTAATTTCTCATACCCAAAATTATTACATCGAATAAGCGATGGAATTTTTTATAGGTTTTGGGTTTCACTTAAAAAAAGATTAAGTTCCAGATGAATTATTCTCTTTAATGAAAGCGACTAAATTCTTTAGCAAGAAAGGTTTGTGGAGAAAATAAATTGCTCCTATTGCAAGTGCCTGGTTCTTGACCCCCTGATCCGCACTCGCAAAAATAATTTTGGATGCACTATCTACTTGAAGAATCTCCCTCGTTGCCTCTATTCCATCTTTTAATGGCATCCTATGATCCATAATAATAAAATCGGGTTTTTTTGCCAGGGTTTTAAACATCGAAACCGCTTCGTCACCGTCCTTAGCACTACCAAGAATATTTATTCCAAAGATAGGTAGCATTTCGGTATAAAGTGACCGTAAAGTCGGCTCATCTTCGACTATCAAAACGCTGGTTATTCTATATCACCTCTGGAATTAGTATAATAAAATTGCTGCCTTTTGAATAATCTCCTTGAACCCTATCTTCAACCCAAATGTGGCCACTATAACTAGTAATTATTTGTTTAACTAGTGATAATCCTAACCCCCTTCCACCAACGCGTTTCTCCCCTTTATATCCTCTTTCAAATATCAATTCTTTCCGGTTATCCTCTATTCCTATCCCATTATCCTTGAACTCCATTTTTAGATATGATTTACCCGCCTTTTGTTGTCTCGTTATTTGGATTGAAATTTCTATTCTTGAATTTTCATTATGTCGAACGGCATTACCTATAATGTTTTCAAAAACGTCAATCAGGAGTTCATTTGCCGTAATATCAAGTGATTTATCGGGGCAATCAACGCGAATATCAAGAGGTTTCTTAGAATTTCCGATTTTCGCACTTTTTATCACTAGATTTAGTGTATCGAGAACCTTAATTGATTTAAATGAGCTTTTTACTTCATCCAGCATCGAGAACTTTTGAACATTCACGACTAAACTTGCCCCCCTCTCTACTTGTTCTCCAATATTGTTCAGTTTTAATTTTGCCTTTTCACTTTGTTCGGGGTCATCCATATAATGTAATCCTACCTCAAGTGAGGTTAGGATATTCTGGAGAATATTATTGATGTCATGCGCGAAAAGGTCCTTGTAAAAATTCGCGCGATTGTAAGAATGACGATATTTTTCTTCGGATTTTTGTAATTCTAGCTCCGTCCGCTTGCGATCTGTGATATCCCTAAGTAAAGCAACGAGCTTTTGGGTTTTTCCCTCTGTTACAAAATTACCTTTCCCGGACACATAGACATAATGCCCATTTTTATGACGCAATCGAAATTCTATTGATACTCCAACTTGAGTCTCTATTGTAGCTTTTATTGCTTCTGCGACAGAGGTTAAATCATCTGGATGGGTATAAGAGAGTGCATTTGTTCCAATTACATCATCGACTGTATATCCTAGAATGTCATATACCTGAGGACTAACATACGTAATGGTCCCATCCAGTTTGATTTCAAGTATTTCATCCAAGAGATTATTTATTAGAAACCGATATTTTTCTTCGGATTCCTGTAGCTGTTCCTCTGCTTGCTGGCGCTCGGTGATATCTTTTACAAAGGCGCCTATTTTAATAGGATTTCCCTCCTTATCTTTGATTAACCATGCCGTTAATGCAATTAGGATCACTTTTCCATCTTTTCTAATATACTCCTTCTCAAAGGTTCCATATCCCTGCCCCATGAAAGATTTCATCGCCTCTGCTTCCGGTTCATGCCATTTTTCCGGAGTAATGGACCTGAAATGAATATCTTTAAGCTCTTCTACTGTATACCCAAGCATATCTTGATACGCCTGATTCGCTTCAAGGAAATTTCCATCCACCGTCGTAATGACGATACCATCTGGGCTTGTATCAAAGAGCGTTCGATACCTCTCTTCGCTACTACGTAGTGCCGCCTCCGCTTGTTTACGTTCAGTCATGTCCATCAGCAACCCACGCAAGCCAATCACCTGATTCCCCATATAAATAGGACTGCTGGAAGAACGCACCCAACGTATTTCGCCCGATTTGGTTAGAATCCGATATTCATTTGAAACCGTCTGTCCTGAAAGGATACTCTGAACGTTCTTAATGAGGCGTGGTAAGTCTTCTTGGTGGACGAACTCAATGATACGTCGCCCCATGAGTTCTGACGGACTATATCCAATGAGCAATTCTATGCTGGGGCTGACATAGGACACAATTCCCTTCTGATCAACAGTATAAATGACTTCATTTATTTTTTCTACCAAATTGCGGTATTTCTTCTCGCTCTCTTGTATAGCCGCCTCCATCTGCTTACGTTTGGTGATCTCTCTTATAACCGCCACAATACTTTTTCCGTTTTCATGCAAATTCAGATTTACTGAAAACCAACGGTCTCGATAGTCTAACCTAAGAAAGTACTCAAAGTTCTCACTTTTCCCAGTCTCCCTCACTCTCTTAGAAACCTCAGTATAAGGTTGGGTGATTTCTAAGGGCAATAAATCCTTTATGTTTTTTTTAGAGAACTCTTCTGGAGATAAAAAAAGAGTGATATCCTTGGAGGGATAATATTCTGAAAAATGATCGTTTTCATCAAGAACGAGAATGAGATCGTTAATAGATTGGACGAGCGTTCGATACTTTTTCTCGCTCCCTCGCATCGCCTCCTCTGCACGCTTACGTTTGGTGATATCTCTATGAACCGCAATTATTTGGTAGGGCTTGCCTTTAGTATCCTTTAGAGCCGACAGATTAACGCTTGCCTGGAATCGTGTTCCATTTTTTCTTATAGTCTTAAACTCTTCTGATATTAATTCACCTGAAAGCGATCTTTCCAGTGCTTCAAAGTACTTTTGTACATCTTGTTTGTCTATGAATATTTCTCCCGGAGTTCTTCCAATAGCCTCCTCTTTTGTATAACCATGCTGTAGAACTGTTGCTTGATTAATATAAACGATTCTTCCTTGCGGATCAATGATGGTAATTCCGTCAACCATGCTCTCCATTATATTCTCTAGCTTATTCCTTTCAGCCACGATCCTTTCCTCCGCACGCTTACGCTCAGCGATATCAGTAGCAATCAATGTCGCACCAACAACTTTTCCCCCGATTTTGACAGGACCTACGTAGGTCTCAAACCATATAATTTTCCCAGAAATCTTTGCTTTAGTTTCAAACTTTCCTGTCTCACCAGTCTGAAAGACCTGCTCGAGTACTTTTTTCATGGCATTGTGACTTGCGGGCTCTGTGAAATCATAGATACTTCTCCCGATTACACTTTCAACGGGCTGCCCTGAAATGGTACGATTAATGGATTGAATCTTTCCAGCACGATTTGCAATGATGATAACATTGGGCGCATTCTCTGTCAAGGAACGCCATTTATCTTCAAAACCAAATAAATTACTCATTCTAATATCCTCTATACACACCCTAAAAATGATAAAATTGCAAGGATTTAGTCTATTTTAAATAATTTTGTGTTTTTTTTACCTGCAACGAGGTGTGTGTATTATTCTTTTTATACTTTTCATTACAAATTAAAAAATAAGCAAAAATTTCCCTCAAATTTAGGGAAGGTAAATTAGGTCTTCATAGATATCTAATCGCTAATTGAAGAATATATTATATCTATGAGCTACCATGCAAAATCATCCGCTGATAAAACCAACCCAATGAGATTGCCCAGGTGCAAAATATCGTAAGCATACGGTCCGGCTGATATAGATTGGATAGAAAAGTTTTTGTGGTTCCTTTTTCAAAATGCTATAAAATGGAGGACTTCAGTTCCAAAATTATTAAATAACTCTTCAAGCTTCAAAAAGATCTGATAAAGATAATTCCAGTGCGGGACTTAAGTTGAAAAAACAGTTAATTAATGGCATTCTTTATTCAAAATATGATGCAGAGGAAGGACCAGTTCCAGAAGCATGGACCCCCGCAACCTTATCTCCAAATATTAGAAATCTCGCCAGCACGAAATCTGTGGGGCTTTTAGTGGGACAAGACGGTTCAATTACAGAGGATTTGGCTTTTTTTCCATTTCCTTCACTTAATCTGAAAGGATTGATTAAAAATATCAAGATTCCGAGTCCAGAGGCAGAGAGCGATGCGGTTGATGGAGCCCTAACAGTACTTTTTAGCGAAGGGAATGATTCCATTTACTACAAATATCTTGACAATCTTAAAGAGGAGTTCAACAAAGCGGCAGAAAAATTTATCAAATTAGAAGAGGGCAAAGCGCAAAAACAAGAAATTATTGGTGAATTAAATGGGTTTAATCAAAGCCTGCTGCAATTATTGAATGAATTGCGTGATGCTGAACTTTCGTCGAAAACTGAAGCATTTGCAACGTCCACAGAAGAAGTGGATGAAGGAGATTTTTATCGATTTAAAGTAATTATATGTGGAGATCCTGCGGTCGGTAAAACTTCCACCGTACTCAGATTCACTGATCAAGCCTTCAGAAGATCTTATATTCCCACCATCGGCACAAATATTACAGAAAAAAATGTGAATATAGATGGTAACTCAGTCCAATTTGTGATTTGGGATATCGCAGGGCAGAGTAAATTCCAGACTATGAGAAAACATTTCTATAACGGTGCCGTTGGCCAGTTATTATTATTCGATTTAACCCGTTCTGAGACTTTCGATAATATTCCAAGTTGGTTTCAGGATATAAAATCAACTATGAAAAAGGAATTAAAGGGGTTTCTTTTAGGAAACAAAAATGATTTAGTTGATAAAAGGCAAGTGGATGAGGCTAAAATCAAGGCTCTTGCAACTAAATTGGACCTCGATCACATTGAAACTTCGGCACTAACTGGAGAAAATGTGGATGAAGCTTTTTTTAGATTAGGACGAATATTAATCCCAGAAAAATATGAAATCCTTATAGATGCGAAAGAAGTAGAAACTAAGGTAGCTGAGGTAACAGAATCTGACTTTTATAAACGAATCGCAGAACAAGCTAAGAAGATTAGAGAAGCCAAGAAGAAAGCTAGTTCCGGCTAGACAACAGAGGCTTATATCGCCTACAAAGCAATTATCCATATTATTTAATCAATGATAATAAGTCCAATTACACTATTGAATATATCTCTGGTCGTGCTCGGAAAAATAAAGAAAAAAAGGGTAGGATTATGTTCCTTCGTCATAACTGGTTAGATATTTTTCCTGTTCGGGAGTTAACTTATCGATTTGTACACCCATGGATTCTAATTTTAAAGCTGCTACCTTACTATCGATTTCGTATGGTACTTTATAGACGTCTGGTTTCAAGGTTTTTCCTCTATTTACTATGTACTCAGCGCATAGGGATTGGTTGGCAAAACTCATATCCATGACTTCACTTGGATGTCCCTCCGCTGCAGCTAGATTCACGAGTCTCCCTTCCGCTAGTAGATAGACTTTCCTGCCATTCTTTAATGTGTATTCTTCCACATTTGGTTTAATTTTCCGTTTTCCTTTGGAAGCTGCCTCAAGGTCGGGAATATTAATTTCCACGTTGAAATGGCCTGAATTTGCTAAAATTACACCATCCTTCATAACATCAATGTGTTCCTTTCGTACTACATCTTTATTTCCTGTGGCACTTACTATAACATCTGCAATTTTCGCTGCCTCCTTCATAGTCATCACCCAATAACCATCCATGGCGCTTCTGAGAGCAGCGACCGGCTCAACCTCTGTAATAATTACATGGGCGCCCAAGCCACTTGCCCGCATGGCAATACCTTTTGAACAATGCCCATAACCAGCTACCACGAACTTTTTCCCAGCAATCATCATGGCTGTAGCTCGAAGAATTCCATCCATTGTACTTTGACCAGTTCCATAAATATTATCAAAATCCCACTTGGTTTCAGCATCATTAATAGCAATAACGGGAAATTTCAACACTCCATCTTTTGCCATTGCCCGTAATCGTATCACTCCTGTTGTTGTTTCCTCGCAACCTCCGATAATATTCTTAATTAAATCGGGTCTTTCGGTGTGAGAGACATTGATTAAATCCGCGCCATCATCGAGGGTTATATTTGGTTTCTCATCTAGGACCTTATTGACGCACCAGTAATATTCATCGTGGTTCTCACGCCACGCAAAAGTCTTGATACCTTCTTCAACTAAAGCAGCAGCAACATCATCTTGAGTAGAGAGTGGATTTGATGCACAAAGTGTTACATCCGCTCCACCAGCTTTCAATGTCAATACAAGATTCGCTGTTTCTTTTGTTACATGAAGGCAAGCGCCGAGCTTTAAGCCCTTCAATGGTTTCTCTTTCTCGAAACGTTCTTTTATTTTCATTACAACTGGCATATTTGCAGCAGACCATTCGATCGCTAGCTTTCCTTGTGGAGCGAGGTTCATATCCTTTACTTTATAATCTTCATCAGTCATTTTATTCACTATTTATAATTGTTGTATTCGCTATTTTGAATGATTAGCTTATAAATTTTCTTACGATTTTCGAATAGTTTGCTGATTAACTAAGTTGATTATTGTGCAGTTGATAACTTTTTAGATCGTTTTTATTGAAAATAATCTTTTTATAATATTACAATATCTAGAAAATTCAATTCATCAATTATTAATACGGAGTGATTAGAATGGATCAAGCAGTTAAAGATTTAATTAGTGAGCGCGCAGAAGCTGGGCAAGAGATTAGCGTAATTTTCAGTGAAGCTGGTTTTAATCAAAGAGACGGAAACATAAGAGGAAAAATTAGTGGCTGGATCGGTGATAGTGATTATCTACTGATTATTACTAAAGCAAAATTTCAAGTACGAACGAATATGAACGAAGTTTTAGCGTTTTACTTCTGGAATCCCTAATTTTTTTATCCTCCTTTTTTTTTAAAAACAAATTTCTATTTTCGATTTAGAAGTCCTTATTGTGGTTTCCAGCAATCTCAAGTGTATTTTTCATCCTATTTAACTAATAGAAATATTACTTATTTTATAATTTCTGAATTAGTTGCATAATATTTATTAGTAAAATTTGTCACCCTATAACTAAGGGTGAAGATTTTGAGTAGTCTTCTGGACGAGATGGATTATAAAATTATTGAGATCTTAAAACAAGATCACCGGAAGCCTAATACAGAAATAGCAAAAGAACTCGGTGTATCGCGAAATACTGTAAATATTAAAATAAGAAGACTGATCAAGGAAAAGATTATTCAGAATTATGTAATAACTGTGGATCCCAACTGGTTTTTTCAAAAAACATTTTTTATCGAGATTAAAACCAATCCTCATGAACCATGGCTGGCTGATCAACTTCAACATTTACCCGAATGCGAGTGGATTGATGGAATCATCGGAGAATATTCGTTAATTATTAAATGTGCGATTAAAGATGACTTCAATGCCACTTTAAATCGAATCGATTCCCTTATGGCAAAAAGTGCCTCTAAAAAATACCAAATTATTGATACCATTCATTGTTATAAGGAAAATGGTTACAGGTTTGAGAAGACGTATAAAATCAATCAGCCACTCGATCAGAAAGATCAACTGTTAATCGAGATCCTACATAATCAAGGGAAAAAACAACTGACTACGAACCAGATCAGCCAACTTCTTAAAAAAGAAGGAGTGCAGATATCCCAACCTGCTGTTTTTAAAAGAATTAAGAAGTTAGAGGATAGAAAAATCATTGAAGGCTTTACTATTTCACTTAACTATAAAAACTTTGGATTCAAAACAAAATTTTTCGTTCGCATAAAAGTTGATCCTGCCAGTTATGACTCGATTGCTCTAGAATTCCTTTCTCAACAACCCCAAATATATGATTTATATCGTACAGGTGAGAATTACGGCTTATTGGCCATTGTTCGAACCCCTGATATCGATTCTTACAATAAATTTATTCAAGAGCTATATACTGATTCACGGATCCTAGATACCCACACCACTTTAGTATTAGAGGAAAGCAAAAAATAGTGGTTATAACAAATTTATTTAGAAAATAATCAAAATCCTGGCGAAATTCGTGACAGAATCAAAGAATGCTTGTGATGTTTGTGGTCGAAAAATAGTCGGTAAGCCGCAATTTCGCTTTTTTGAAGGAGCTCGGCTAATGGTTTGTGATATCTGTGCGAGATTTGCTGAAAAGCAGCAACCTCCGCAAAAAGAACCCAGTGGTTACAAATCTAAGCAATATCCTCCGCGACCAAAACGAAAAATCCCTAGACGTTCCAGGCAAGATCTTGAACTCCGTGAGGATTATGCAGAGACTATACGAAAAGCTAGGGAAAAGAAGAAATGGACCCAGAATGAACTTGCCAATGAGCTGTTAGAGCGACTTTCTTTGGTCCGCCGTGTTGAAAGCGGAAAAATGAAACCCAATGTGGCTGTTATTGAAAAATTTGAAAAAGCACTCAATATTACTCTGATGGTCTCTACAAGTGATATCCCTGAAGTGAAAATGGACTCTAAACTCCCCAGTGATATGACCCTCGGTGATGTTGTCCATCTTAAGACCAAGAAAAAGCAAGAATAAATCACTCTATGTCATTTTTTTTAAAGTCTCGGACAATCTTCCTATCTTTAGAGGGCAGAATTTCCATTTTGGCTCTTTCAAACTTCTTCTCAAATTCTTTGCCTTGAAAAAAATAATCTAAGAAAACTGCCAATGCTGCAATTTCCGAATGCGGTTGATTTGTAATTGAAATATTATGATCAGCTAACTCATATACTTCTCGCGGTACTTTGCTGGCGCCAACAACTATGAGCTTGTTTTTTTGAGAGGTTCGAATCTCTTCTATAACCTCCGGGAGTGGTAAACCGTAAGCTGTAAGATGAATTATTTCGCCTCCATTATTTCTCCAATTTTTCAAAAATTTGATACTTTTCACACCCATTTCGATAGAAAAATTTCCACCAAACCTATCTACTATATCAATTATAGTTTCTTGTACTGTAGAATCACTAATATCACCGATAACAATTCCATCCGCCCCAAAAGCTCGAGCTACTAGACCAATATGGGTTGTGATTCGTTTATCTCGTTCATACCGATGCCCCATACGCAAAACAACAATTTTCAACTTTACTCACAATCACATGTTCCAATAAGTTTTTGATGTTTGATTCCTAGGGAATCTTCACTTATAGATTTTAAAATTGAATGCTCATGAGATCAATCACAATCTTAGAAAAGACTTACGGTTCCTACAAAGTTGTCGCCCTGAAAGTCTTCCGACAAGCTCTTTCCAGAGAACTAGAGGGGTTAGAGGTACAAATCATCAAGCTAGACTCTCATCCACGTGGATGGATCACAATCGAATTAGAAGGCGAAGATGAAGATGCTGCCTATAACCTTTTAAACCATAATTATGGTAAAACTTGCACCTTTAGTGAGTTAGAAATCAATCAAATAAGAAAGGGGAAATTGATTGAAACGGGCAAATATGGTTACGGTTTTTTTATTGATATTGGGGTTGACTCAACACAAAAAATAGATGCCTTCCTCCCACTATACACTCTCCGAACTCAACTCGCAAAAGATGAAAAAATTCCATTGAGAAAATTACTGGAAATTTATGGGTTTCTAGATCATTTGAGATTAGCGATAAAAATAGAATCAATTGATAGCTTAAGAAGAAAAATACAAGTTTCTCTGTCTCAAGCCCAAGTGGACACCTTTCGAGAATGGGTACACACAAAATTAGAGCGACTAATAATAAATGGAGTAACTCGCCACCATCTTAAAAAAATTATTACAAAGACTGGACATTTTCGCGATGTTGTGGCAATTGAACGGCTAGGGATCTTGGAGGAAATGATAGTCTGCAAACCCGGAACAAATGCCCCTGGAATTCTTTCGAAAATTGGGCCTCTTCTCCCTAATTCCGAGATTCAATTATTCGTTCCGGCGAAAGTAAGACCCTATCTCACTTAATCTTGGGATACAATAATGACTCGATTGGATAAATTTCTTGTTGAAAACAATCTTATTCCAACACGAAGCCGTGCGAAACGAGCTATTCTATATGGTTTAATAAAGGTCAATGGCAAAATAATTCAAAAACCTGCATATTCTATCAAATCTAATGATAAGATTGAAATTATAAATGAATTGGCTTCCCGATCTGCTGGATATTGGAAATTGCATGGAATTATTCAGAAACTCAAGATAAAAGTCTTTAACTTTACTGACACCGTACTAGATCTAGGTTCTAGTGCAGGGGGCTTTCTTGAATTTGCGGCAGAACGTTGCAAACACGTAATTGGGATTGAAATTTCTACTGAATTCGAATCTGAACTGCGTCGAATTGAGCAAAAATATTCTAACATTTCTCTCTTCATAGCTGATGTGTTTACGTTGGATCTCAATAAAATTTCAGATATTGAACCAGTTGATGTCATCTTAAATGATCTTACGCTCGAACCAACCGATTCAGCTAAAGTGCTATCAAAATTTTTGCGACTCTTAAAACCCCATGGATATGTGATCATGGCCGTCAAGCAGGGTAGTTATTCTTTAGAAGCCTGCGAAGATCTCATTCAGAATATTGGCAAAACAATGGAACTAAAAATCTTACAAATTATAAATCTCGATCCTGATAAGAAAGAACTTCATTTCCTTGCCCAAAAATGAGAATAATGGACGGGGAGGGCTTCGATCCTTATCGTAATGATAAGATTTTCCTATCATTATCTCGACCACTGCCCCGTAAAGGCAGTATCATACCAGTCTAGACCACCCGTCCATATTGTATATGGTTTGCTGGATAATCTTCTATTCTAACAAGTGTAATATAATATCTGCAATATCGCCGTTTAAAAACTTGTTTATTGAAATGATTTGGTAGAAGAAAGCCTTTAGTGAGTATGAGAATTTTTCCTCAATTCTATTCTTTCTGCACTACTCTACATAATCTAAATCCTATATTTGGTGAGATGTGCGGACTCCACCCGGTATCGGGATTCCATTCTGTCCTCATTTTTCGCGATGTACGGAAGGATACTGTCACTGCTTCAGCACAATCTGCCCAAGATCCACCTCTTAAGACCTTTTCATGACCATTTAAGGGTCCCGTAGGATTGTGGTGAGAACTTTCTTTGTAGTAGAGTGCATCATACCAATCATTTACCCACTCCCAGACGCCTCCAGCCATAGCATAGAGGCTATAGTGATTGGGGGGGAATGATTTCATGGGTAAAATTGATAGTTTAAAATTGTAAATTTCAAATCTATTTAAGTCACATAACTTGTCAGTTGGTAAATTATCACCCCAAGGATATTTACAGTTAATAAGTCCTCCGCGTGCAGCTTTTTCCCATTCCGCCTCTGTAGGGAGCCTATATAATATCTCTGAAGTTGATAATCGGTCAGTTAGCTCGAGCACCCTTTTCCATGAGATCGCAATCATTGGTTTTTTACCAAATTCTTGTTTAGCCCTCTCGGGAGTTGGAGTTTTGATTGGAGTGCCAATTTCGGTTGTTGTAGAATATTCCCAACGGACTTTATTTTCTTCCCTTAAAGGATCTATTCTTTGGAATTTATATCCTCTTGGTAATCCCGAGTTGTAAATAGCCTCGATCTCAGATTCCTCAAGCCCTTTCGTAGATCTCCATGTGAGTGGGTACCAATCCATCAGAGTACAAAAACTCCACCAACTAATGGGCGTTTCTGATAGCCAATACTCATCAAGCTGTACAGGGTGGACGGGCTGTTCATCTAGTTCTCCTAATTCTGATCCCATGAGAAAGGAACCTGCGGGAATATAACAGAACTTTATCCCATGTTCAACAACTGCAAGTTGTTCAAGAAGCTCATGCCTAGACCGTGCAATCTCTTTATTACTCGGATCAAGCCCAAAAGCTCGATCGTAAGCTATGGCTGCAATACGAAGTTCGCCTTGCCTTTCCAAGTCTTTTGCTAATGTAAAAAGCTTTTCTGCATCTCCCTTAATCCCATACTCTAAAAAAAGCCATTTATACTCTAAGGACATATTACTTCACTCCATAACTTCGCCAATAGGTATGTTTTTGTGTAAACATGCCCATAAATCAGGAGCATTAATTGAATGGGACATCGATACCGCTCTGGCTCGGCATCCACCCCGGCAAATACGATATGATTCACATTTTTGACAAAAATTATTGCTTTTTAATGACCGTATATGTTTAAACACAGAACTTTCACTCCAAATGTGTTCTAATGGTTCTTCCTTAATATTTCCAGCTAAATACGAAGCGGGCAGATAACTACATGGCGAAACATCCCCCGAAACTGAAACAGAACAAACAAGGTTACCCGCTCCGCACCCAAAATTACTGAATACAATAGATTGAGAGTCAATGCGAGTTTCGGGACCCCAAGGATGGTTATTGCAAAATTGAGCATTGAGTATATTAACTTCTTTTTCCATCGCTGCTAAATCATTTAATGCTTCCAAATATTCTGAAAAACTAAGCATCAACTCTGAATGTTGATTTGCGGTTCCTATAGGATAAAGGGGACGGAAAACGGCAGCCCCAGCACCTACCTGCTTAGCTAATTTTGCACATGCCCTACTCTCATGGTAATTCGTCTTCATTAAAGTAAATGCTAAACTAAAACGGCAAAATTTTGAAATCATTGCTATCTTTTCAAGAACCTGATTGAATGTCCCCTTCCCGCGAATATAATCGTGTGTTTGTGGAGTAGCTCCCTCCAAGCTGATATTCAACCATGCTAGCTTGCGTTTACCCAACTCTTCCGCTGTTTCCTTTGTCAAAAGTAATCCATTCGTGGTAAGGCAGGGTGAAAGTCTGTACTTCACCGCTAGATCGATGATTTCCATCAGATCATCTCGTAACAGTGGTTCCCCCCCAGTTAGACCCAATCGAAAGGTACCAATCTGTTTCATACTTCTAAATAATCCTTCAAGTTCTTCAAGAGTTAACATACGTTCATTTCGAGGAAGTTGACCTGCAGAACAATGACGACATCGTAAATTACACGAATCTGTTAGTTCAAGATGGAGGGTCAGCGGTCCTGTAAGATGGTCAGACGGGGGGATGATATTTTGGATTGTCCCTGCAAATTTTTGATGGGGTGTAAAAAATCCATAGCTATAAAAATGTTGATAAAACTGCCAAATCAGTTTTCTAGTCCTTTGGGACGTAATTTCATTTAAAATCTCATGGATGGATCTATCTTTCAATTGTATCAGCAATAATGTTGCTTCTTTGTCAAAAGGCATGTACTGATACGTGCGATAATCATAGATAATACCCCCGAAATATTGCGGAACAAGTACTAGGGGAAACGTCTTATTTTCTTTCAATACGGTTATCTTTCTTCCCTCCTTAAAGAAAAAATCTTTTCCTTATCCAAATAACATTTTCTGCAGCTTCTTCTACTCCCAAACTTTGAGCTCCCAGTGCTGATAATCTCCCTATTGTGTATTGCCTACTATCCTGCTCCTCAATTGAAGGAATAACTTTGGAAATCATGGATTTCCAAGTGGAGTCATCAAATTTTAATTCAGTCCATGATTCATCCAGCGGTTGACTCAACAGATATTTCCAAGATGAATCGGGCAAAGATAAAACACGTTCTTTTCTATCAATTTCATACCCCTTTATCCCCTTATCATAATAAATACCAGTTTCTACCGTTTTTCCACCAAACAATAACACCCCATAACTGGACTTAAAATTAGATATAATAAGGCAAAGAATATGCTCTCCCCTTTCCAGAAGAGGACATGCTGATTGGGGTGGGTTACCATCAATAAGAAGTTCAAATTCACAAGGAATAAATAACAACATCTCAAAAGCTACGGGATTATCGGGATTTTTCCATCGGAAGACGATTCCACCACATCCCGCTGGCACTTCACAATTGCTATACTCGCGTAAAACTAATTGACGTGAGGATTTTGAAAATCTGGGAAGGTTATTTAGTTTGAGATCTTCATCTGCCATATTTACCACTTTTATTTCTTTCATTAATTAAATCTAAAATGTATCCACCATTTTTATCATTAAATGGGGCAAATGTTACACGCACGCTATCGTAACCTTTAATTTCGATTTAGAAGATTGTTTTCCAACTATAGAATTGACTTATTGTACATTTTTCATTCGTTGTTTGGTTTGGGATAGGAAAAAAGCGGGTCACTTTCGAGTGCTTTTTGATAGTAATTCAGAGCTGTTTGGATGTCTCCTAAATCCTCAGAGTCCAATCCCATGCTGAGCAATGCAGCCATCTTATTCGGACCGATTTGAAGTGCTTTATGGAAACACTCAAGCGCTTTTTGAGTCGCTCCCACTTTTTTATAGTCAATAGCTAAATTAAACCATGCACCTTGATCTTTTGGGTTAAGCTGCAGCGCTTTCAGATAATAATCCAATGCTCTTTGAATGTCTCCTAAATCCTCAGAGTCCAATCCCATGCTGAGCAATGCCGCTTTCTCGTTAGAGTCAATGTGGAGCACTTTATGAAAGAATTCAAGTGCCTTCTGATAATCTCCCTTTTTTATATAATCGAGTCCCGTGTTATACCATGAGACTGCCTCTTTTAAATCAAAATTGAGTGCTTTCTGATAGCATTCCAACGCTTTTTGAGTATCTCCTATTTTCTCATAGATAAGTCCTATATTAAGCTCGGCTTCAATGGATTTTGGATTGATCTGGGCCGCTTTCTGATAGTACTCAAGTGCCTCTTTGTAAAGTCTGCTAGCGTAAGCTGTATCTCCCTTTTTCAACCACTCTTCTGCTGACATAGGATAGTATTCTGGTCAAAATTTTAAATAAATGTATGTGATTTTTGTCTCTATCCATAAATTTTTCAAACTCGAATTCCTAAAGGTTGAAATGATGGCAAAGAAAATTTTAGACCTCTTTTGCGGTGCTGGGGGATTTGCTGCGGGATTCCAAGCTGTAGGATTTGAAATTACGGAAGCCATTGATCTCTCCTATAATGCCTTTCAAACCTACAAACATAATTTTCCCAATGCTATTGTTTTAAATGAGAACATTCATGAACTTCACACAGAAGATATTCTCAAGAGGATTGAGGATGTTCCTGATGTTATTATTGCTGCACCCCCATGTGAAGCCTATACCTCTGCAAACACCAAAAGACAGAAGCAACCCTTGAAACGTTTATACGAGGACGACCGGGGGCAGTTGGTTTTGGATGCCATACGGATTATTGGTGATATACGTCCAAAGCTGTTCGTTCTAGAAAATGTCCCCGAACTTCTCTCAGGCGAATTAAAATGGGCTCTCCGCCGGGAATTTAACCAGGTTGGATTTGACCAGGTCTATTTTAACATCCTATTTGCGGAAGACTATGGAAGTCCAAGCAAACGGAAGAGGGTTTTCATCTCGAATATTCGCATTGCACCCGAAAAACAACCTCACAACTTAACCGTTCAGAAGATATTAACACTACCGCCGCCTACGTCATTTCATGATCTTTTGAACCATAAATGGTGCCCAATCTCCCCTAAAAAACAAAAGAAGATTGGAAAGCTGAAACCCGGTAATGCCCTTGTTTTCTATCAATCCGCAAGTCGAAAAACTTATACCAATTGGGTACGGTTAGAACCAAATAGAATAGCTCCAACGGTTATAGGACACAGTCGATTCATTCACCCTTATGAAGATCGAGTGCTCACCGTGCGCGAAAATGCCCGTCTGATGGGTTTTCCTGACCACTATTACTTTATTGGGGGATTAGATAACCAGTACGATCAAGTGGGGGAAGCTGTGCCCGTTCCCCTTGCAACTGCGATTGCCCAATTTTGTTCATCAAATTTATATTAACTCAGATTAAACCCCTTTTTTTGGAATACCGTATAAATACTCGTTTTAAAAAGGTTATACTCGAAGTCTGGAGGGAGGATCGTTTTCAATTTCTTGAATAAATTGTCAGTTAGCTTTTCATCTGAAAATTCTGGCGTGTTTTGTAAACCAGGATCAAATTTATGTAAAAAAATTGAAAAATCCGCTTTGATTGTCTTGCCAAGTATATGTTGAATAATTTGTTTCAAGTATTCCAGAGCGATTTCATATCGTTTAATATCTTGAATATCGATTACAAAAATTATTTTATCAACTTCTTTAAAACTTTCATCCAAGTTCTGTAAATATTGTTGTCGATATTGCTCTTGCCCACCAAAATCCCAAATGCTAAACTCTACCCCACGATCTTTAAATTTTTCAATATTTAATCCCTGTGTTGGTTGTAATGAGTAGTAAGTTAATAAATTAATGTCTCGTTGAAGACTGAGCAAGATCGAAGTCTTCCCTCCATTGTCCAATCCTATGAGGACTATCTTTTTCGGTGCTATCTTCGTGTGATCCATGAGAAATCCTCTTCTATTTGTGTAACGTGTCATTAATTGCCTGCGAGGTAATATCCTTGCTCTCAAGAATGAAGGTTTCAATCTTTAACAACACATCGAAAATTTGATTATCTTTTATAGTAAAGAACTTCTTGGGGCCTTCCTGTCGAACTTTTAAGAGATTAGCAGTAGTCAAGATTTTTAATTGCTGTGATACTGTAGATTGGCTTCTATTCAATAATTCTTGAATTTCTTGCACTGTTTTTTCAGTATCTTTTAATAAATAGATAATCTTCAAGCGTGTCGAATCAGCCAAACTCTTTAAAAAATTTACTATAATATCTACGGAATCTTCCATTTTTCACGCCTTATCTATTATTATTGACTTTTTCAATAACACAACACTTAAATATTAGTGTATCGGTATATTAATATATCGGCACATGACGATATGTCGATAAAGACTCAATAATGAGTAGATGGAAAGTGCGAGAATTTAATTCCCAATTGAAACCCAAAAATTTGGAGCTCGAATGGAAAAAAAATCTGCTGAAAACTTCCCATCAGCTGAATTTGTACGAGCAGGATACGAAATTATGGAATTGGGAATTAATAAAGAAATTTTGTAAAAGATGTGATGAGTGAGGTGGTATTATATGGTAATGAGTTTAGATAGTGATAATTTAATCTCAGAAAAAAATTATAAATCTGGTTTAAGCCGTCATAAAGTATCTAGTTCTTTCTTCCAAAAGCGAGAAATTATGAAATTACCTCCTTCTGCAAAATTCATCCTATACCTTTTAAAATTTAGAGGCGCAATGAATCGTAAGCGAATTATCCAAGAAACTATGATGCCCGATCGGACTGTGGGCTTTGCACTTAAATTATTATTAGAAAAGAATTTGATTCGAAAAGAGGATCCCTCTCTTAGCCAAAAAACCCTTGCAACAGGTCGTCGTAAACGGCGTAAAAGGGATCGCCGCATCACCAACTATAACCTAGTTAATACAATTCTACCGTTTGAGAGAGAGGCTTAACTCCTTCACTTTTTTTTAAATCGATAAATTCAAAGGATTTTTTATTTTGAAGGTAGATTCTACTACATCTAAAATCAAAAAAAACAATGGCAAATGTGTAAATGCTCTTGGAGGGCTTTTATGGTAAAAAATTTCAAGGTAGCTCCTGATTTTACAAAAGTGGTTAATGATTTTCCCATAATCTTTTTAATACCCCCTTTGAAAAATTAGAAGTTACCATCGAAAATTATCCCAGAAACAGACCACTCCAATTTAGTTAATAGATGGAAATAAATCTGAGATTAAAATTCCAAGAAACTCAAAAATAGAGGCAGACATAGATCTTAAAAAGTATAAAGTAAATATGAATTGAGAAGGAAAATAGAAAAAGAAGGTTTTTTTCATGGAGAAAAGAAACGAAATCCTCACGAATTTTAAGGAATATTTGAAGAATGATGTAAAAATAGAATCGTTGAATGCATATACTCAAACGACAGACTCGTTAAATAGTATAATGAGTGAAACTTCTGATAGAAAGAGTGCGATAACTAACAAATTAGAAGGAAAAGCTAAGGGTGTCAGTATTGAAGAATATGTCGAAAGTACTGATTCGGAGATTAGTGGTCTAGCTGAGAAGTTCGCAAAAGTAATTGGTCTTACCAAACAGTTGGAAACTGATGAAGCTATAAAGGTGTTTTTAGCAGAAAAAATTCACACCATTTTTAAAGGGATTTCTGACGGGGCTGGCCGCATATTTAATCTCGGCACCTTAGAGATTTTCACTGAGATGATGGAGGAACTTGGAGGGGATATGGAGCAAAAATTAGTTGCTGGAATTGAGCAGGAGCTCTTCAGTGTTAAAACTAGCTTTGGGGAATTCGAAAAAGTCTATGAAATAATGGAGCAACAGTTTGCAGGCATTAATCAAGCCATGACGGATATGAAAGATAGATATCTGGATCAAATGAAGTTATTGAGGATGGCTCTTGAAATTGCTACGGTTGACTTTCCTAAAATGAGTGAGTCGTATCAAAATTTGAAAGAGAATTTTGAAGCACTTACAATTGAAGTGGCAAAAAAATTCAATGATAAAGAAACTGAACTAAAAGATGTTTCAAAATTTCTAGAGAAAAGTCCGAAGTACCAAATATTGTATTTAATCAACAATATGGACGACTGCTCCATGGAAAAACTCAAAGGACTCACGAATATTGATGAGAGTATCATTACCCTCTCTTTAAAGGATTTACATGAGAAAGATTTAATCACATTGTCTGGAGAGGGTGAAAATCTTTCCATTAAAATTAAACAAAAATTCAATCCATTGAGTTATCTCGAATTACCCTCTGTTTTTGATAGTGAAGCTGTTACTAAATTTAAAAATTATTCTGATTTATCTAGTTTCGAGGAAGGATTCAATCAAATTTTAACACAAATAAATGAATATAAAGATACACACAGTGAAGCGGCAGGATATCTACTTTCAGTTTTATATCTTTATATTTATGAGTCTAAAAACTTCCAGTTTTATGATAAAATTCATAAACTCTATCAAAGGTTTAAAAAAGAATCGTTTTACTTAAAGATAGTTGAAAATGCACTCCATAATAACCCCTGGGAATCAAAAAAGGACGGAGAGATAGAGGGAATATTAGAACCTTCAAAATTATCAGTCCTAGATAAATCCTTAGATACTTTAGAGGTATCAAGTGAGGAATATCCTAAGACGGGCCCTTTTGTTATTGAATCATATAAGCCACTATCCTTACTTGTCCGGGGCGAAGAAGTAAAATTTCAAAAGTCTCAGTTAAATTTTTTCACAAACATCTCTGACCTTTTAAAATGGGTTTGGTTAAACGGGAAAGGTACTTCATTTTTAGTAAAATATCAGGACGCCACTGGAAAGAAATCAGAAGTTATCGTTTCCGCCACACCTCAAATAGATGCGCAACTATTCGTGAAAAAATTTGATGTGAGAGTGTCTTAAATGGATGAAAAGCCAATCAAGAAGCTTCTTGGGTCCCTCAGGTATGGGGTACGACTAGAGATAATCGAAACATTTGAAAAATTAGAGGAAATCTTTGCACGAATTGAGCTTTTTGAAGGAGAAAATAAGATTAAAGAATTCATTGTTGATAGTTTTGAAGATCTTATTATTAATATAACAGAGTTCTGGGAAGAAGAGGCACAGTTATCTATCTATCCTCGGAAAACGGCAACCTGGTTGTCTGATTATCTATACGACTTAGGATATCCTGATTTTGATTTCACTTATGTATATCGCACCATTATCGGTAAGGTTCGAGAAGGCGAAGAGCTGGAGCGACTTACTAAACTTCTTGAACTCACAGATCCCGATGTTAAGCCAAAAATACGAAGTGTAGAACTGGAGCTACCGGAAACGGATCAGACAGCGTTTCTTGCGGAAGAACTTGATAATTTTATAGACGAAGCTCCCCAAAACACAAAAGGTTCCGTTGTCTATTTTGATAAGGAGGGCAATATATCCGCCTCAAAAACTACGCAAGATATCACTCCAAAATCAGAAGCGGAACAAACTGAACTTTTTACTATTACATCATTTGAAAATGAGTCTGGTAGTTCATTAAATGATGTTCAAATTAATAATGTAATCCCATATCACTATAAGGTAACAGATATTAATACGATTGGATTTGAGGGTGTTGAACCAACCAAAAAACTATTAGATGATGGGATCCAACTAACTTGGGTCATTCCAGAACTTAAAGCAAACCAAGTAGCTAAAATTGAATTGAATTTAGAAAGAAGAATTGCGCGAACGATAGCAATGAATATAGACCAAGATGTTAATATCATTAATACCTATTTTAACATCAAACCACTTAAGGATCGATATTCTGCAACTAACTCCTTTACTAATGTGCAACCAGACATAATTGATAATCTTGTTATCGAAGATGAAATTCCCACCACGTTTAATTTACTTGAAGTTAAACCTACCGATGACCAGTACACAATGAATATGGAGAAGACCGGCTTTGAGCAACTTTTAAAATGGCAATACGATGAGATCGCAACTGAAAAAGAGATCCGGCATCTTTACTATTTGGTCGATCGGAAGTACTTTATTTTTACTCAACTAACTGTAAAATCAAAGCAAGATGATGAGCCAATTATAGAAATCAAACGCTTAATTGAACCAAATATTAGATATTATGAACTACTCGTTAGCTATTACATCAAGCTTCATAGACCAATCGCAGAATTTTACATAAGAGAACAAATCTCTGAAGGCGTCAATGTTAACTTTTTATTTCCCAAAACAACTGAGAAGACCATTGAAATTATAGCTGATAAATTAACGCAAGTTTGGAAAATAATCCCCGCCCTCCCATCAATGCATTTTGAATTTGGTTACATTGTTTCTGGAGAACACCTTAAAACTGAATTCCCAATTGAACTCCAAATACCCAACTACCCCCATTCTACATCCACTCCAGTAATAGCGGAATTTGAAGATACCCCTGTTTTTCTCCCCGAAATGCACCAATTACTCCATAATAATAGGAGTACTTCCGAGATTCCAGAACAATAACGGAATAATCTAATAGCGTGATTTAATGAGCGAGAACATACACCTTATGAAGGGACTTTTAAAACCCGATCTTATGGCCATTACACAATCTACAGAAAGTTTAGAGCCTGAAAGGCAGGATGAAATTTCTAATTCACTAATAAAAAAAATTCCCTCATATGTATTTGAAACTCCAGAATCCAGGACACTTATAATAGAGGATATATTGGGTTACAGTATTTTAAAACTTTTTCACGAAACTGATAAACTCTCATTCATCTTCATTCGAGCTGAAGGGAAATTATACTCAAATGATGAAATACGAAAGATCTCCTTTCAAGTAAATCAACAATTAGATTTTGCCTCAAAATTTGAGGAACTATGGAAAAAAACCCAAGAAATATTCATAAAAGTGGGAACATACGATTTTTCCCGCCCCATAAAAGCAAAGCTTTTTAATTTACTCATATCTGAAAAAGAGAAAGCCTTAAAAATTGATGAAATTCTGCAGAGAATTAATGAAATAAAGCATTCTAAGGAACTTATGGATATTATGGAGTTCTATAAATTAGTCTTACTATATCATTCTAAGAAAAGAAATTTAAGTCAGTATGAAGAGGATTTCAGCTTAATTTATAAAAATCTCAATGAATTTTTATTACATGAAACAGAAACTGGCTTGAACCCATATGAAACTGCCTGTATTATTTTCAATTTTGCACTGATGTTGAAAGATTTAAATTTTAACGAGCTATCAAATGATGCTTTTTTAAGAGCGACCGCCAAGTTCAAAGACTTAAAAATTGACAATTTAGAAGTATTCTCGATTTTCAATCTGATATTAAATTACAAACAAATGAAAAAATACGATATCGCATTAACGCATCTACGCCGAAACGAAGAGCGCGTGCTAAATTCAGAGTATTTACCAAACGGGTTTAAGGGTATTTTCTTTCGTCATTTAGGGGAATTGACTCAACTAAAAAATGACCTTAGTTCCTCTAAAATATATTATCGTAAGAGTCTAGACTTCTTTGAAAAAGATAAGCAAGTAACTATAGATACTGCTATTGTATATTTAGCTATAGGGACTATCGATTATAAAGAACATGACTATTTTAGTGCTAGCAAATATTTTAGTTTAGGTGCAAATATTTTTAACTTCCTTAACCAAGATATTGGCGAAATCACCCAAAATCTGGGAATCTCATTTATACATCTTTCCAATGAATATTTACTAACGGTCAAGGTTCTCCTTATTGAAAAGGATTTTGAGAGGGTAATAGATTTATCAATTAGTGGATTAAATTATCTTTTTCTGGCAAATTTGCATTTAGGAAATCAATTGCGCGATAATTTTGCCCAGTTAGGTGATTCGTACACAAAAGTCTTAGAAAAAATTGTTGATGTATGTGCAGAGGAAGAGAAAGAAATCGCGAAGAGGATTATTTTTATTATCAAAGAACACTCTGATCAGCTCAATCAAAACCCGGATTCCAAATTAGTTAAAATGGTATCCAAACGTAATTATGAGAAGCTAAAAGAATTTCAGCCTATCAAAGTGTTTTACTTTATGACCATTTTTAAAGACAATGGGTTGGTATTATTTTCCCAAACCAGCAAAACCCTTCATGAGATGCCAGAGGTTGATGAAAATCTGATTGCTGGAATGATCACAGCTATCTCCAGCTTTCTTGAAGAAGTCCTACAAGGTGATGAAAACTTATCTCTCATCGATCGGGATAATATTAAAATAATGCTGGAGTACTCAGACAATCTAATCGGACTGCTTTTCGTGAATAAAGAAACTCCCCAAACCAGAGAGGACCTTAAAACCATCTTATCGAAAACCGAAGCGAATCATAAAGAGGATTTTGCCGGATGGACTGGGGAGATTTCACGGTTCGCCGATATCAGTGAATTGGCTTCTAAAATTATGAAATAACAAGTGTAAAAACCAATTGATTTAGAAATTCAGAAATACATAAATTGCCGACAAAACCAAGTGGTATCTGAGAAAGGATTTGAATCCAATCCCAAAATAATAAATTCGCGAAGGGATCGAAAATTCAGAAAGATTTAGTAAAAGGCGTGGTGTACTCACAATTTAATGAAAAGACAGGTCCTGAAGCGGTTGCTTGGGAGCCCTCTGACCTTCCAATCGAGGTTC